>JBGSKE010000139.1:0-3247 GCA_041741355.1 Negativicutes bacterium
CCGGCTGAAAACTGATGCCGGTCTCATTCACCATGATCTGTCGGGTCAACTCATAGGGAAAAGATTCCTTATAGGGCCGTTTGCTCAACAGCGCATCAAACACATCGGCAATCGCGGTGATGCGGGCTTCCAGCGGAATGGATTCGCCGGACAGTCCCTCCAGATACCCGTCGCCATTCCATTTTTCATGATGATACAGGACAATGTTTTTGGCAATGGAATCAATTTCGTCATCAGCAATCATTTGATGCCCAATGGTCACGTGTTTTTTCATTGCGACGTATTCCTGTTCGTCCAGCCGACCGGGTTTCCAAAGAATATCCTGGGAGATGCCGATTTTACCGATGTCATGCAGTGGGGCGTACAACCGGACCAACTGGCTAAAATGGCGATCGCAGCCATAAAGTTCGGCCAGCAGTTCCGCGTAACCACCGACCCGGCGATTGTGTCTGCCAGTGAGCTCGTCACGAAACAAAGACGCATTTTCTAACGAATTGACCATCGCCATGGTCAGACGTTCAATACTGCGGGTCTTATCGTCCACTAGGCAAGACAGGTGGATTTCCCTGTCAGCGAGGAGGATGTTCTGACGTTCGATCTCCGCGGCGTAATGTTTCAGCTTCAGGTGGGTCGTTACTCGCGCCAGTAGTTCTGCTTGATTAAACGGTTTGGTGACATAATCCACGCCGCCTGCATGTAGGCCCTGCACTACATCCGTCGCATCGTTCATTGCCGAAAGGAAGATGACGGGAACTTTTTCCGTATTGGGTAATGCCTTCAGCCGTTTGCAGACCTCGAAACCGGTCAGGCCGGGCATCATGATGTCTAACAAAATAAGATCGAATGCGGTTTCGTTTACCCGTAGCAGGGCGTCTTCACCGCTTTTGGCGAAGGCAACTTCGTAGCCGGCTTCTTTGAGGATATTGCCCAATAATTTGAGATTGAGCGGGACATCGTCAACGATCAGTATTTTACCGCCGGATGAATTGTTCCACATCATGCCTGGGCGCCTCCTTGTCTAGATTGCAAGTCTGTCAGCAGGCGGGGGTATTTGTCGAGCAGCGCCTCAACCTGTTCGATATCAAATTCGTCAGCCCGGGCAGCCAGTTCCAGCCCGTAAGCGGACACAGCAGGAACATTGGCTGTTTGACCAAGTTGGGCTAATTTTCGACCCCAGGCTTCGATTGCATCAATTAGGCCCGACTTTTTGACAGACTCCCACTCGCACATGAATTCTGCTGTCAACTGCGGCAAGATCAACTGGATCTGTTGCGCCAGTTCAGCTGTATCGGCCAATGCGGCAGGATGATCAGCAGCTGTTCCTGTTGCAGCGATATTCAGAACTGGTAGAAAACGGACCAGTTCGCTAACCAGTTGCTCCACTTTGACTGGTTTCGTCAGATAACCATCAAAGCCGCCTTGCAGGATTTTTTGCTTTTCATGGTCCATTACCGAGGCAGTCAGTGCAATGACCGGGATCTGCCGCAGCGCGGGGTCGTTTTTTAGACTACGGGTGGCCTCGTAGCCATTCATTACCGGCATTCGTATATCCATCAAAATCAGCGCCGGTTGATGATCGCGGGCCTGTTGCAAGGCTTCTGCGCCGTTCTCGGCTTCCAGGATGCTGATCGGGGTGTCCAGGAAAATTTCCCGCAGCAATTTGCGATTCAGGCTGACATCATCAACAACCAGAATTGTGGCGGGGGTGAAAGCGGCTTTTTGGGCGAGAGCGGTTGTGTTGGTCTTCGGCTTTTCTGTGGTGACGGCAATCGAGATATCGTTTAGCGTGACGCTAAATTCGCTGCCTTTACCCGGTTCACTGCGCACCGATATTTCGCCGCCCATCATTTCGACCAAGCGCTTGGTGATCGCAAGACCCAGGCCGGTTCCGCCATATTTCTTTGCACTTTGTCCGTCCTGCTGCCGGAAGGACTCGAAAATCTGGTCGGTCGCGTTAGCTGCAATGCCGATACCGGTATCTTCGACCACTAATTCCAAAGTAATCTTGCTAGAATCGTTTGGCCGGGGTACGCTGGTCACTGCCAGGCGAATATAGCCGTCTTCGGTGAATTTTACGGCATTGCCGACCAGATTCAACAAAATCTGGCGTACTCTGATTTCGTCCAGTGCCAGGCTGGCCGGCAGTTTTGGATCGATTTCGACCAGGAAGTCCAGATTTTTCTCCGCCATCTTAAGCGAAAAGACCTGAATGGTTTCCTGAAAGATCTCTTGGGGATCAACGGGGCTTAAATTGATTTCCAGGCGACCGGCCTCGATTTTTGACAGGTCCAGGATGTCCTCGATCAATCGCAGCAGGCTTTGCCCGCTGACCTGGATTGCATCCAGATAGCCCTTGAGTCGCGGTTCGGTGATCAGCGGCTTTAACAATTCGGTATAACCCAAGACTGCGTTCATCGGGGTGCGGATTTCATGGCTCATGTTGGCAAGAAACTCGCTTTTGGCTTTAGTCGCAGACTCAGCCTGCTCTTTGGCCAGAGTCAACTCCAGGTTTGTCTGCCTCAGATTTGCTGTTCGCTTCTGGATTTCGGTATCCAGATAGTCGCTCCAAGCCGTCAATTCGTTACGGTACTTCGCAATGGAAGCGCGCATGACCGCAAACGCTTCACCCAGTTGGGCGAGTTCACGAGGACCCCGGATTTCAGGCAGTTCCGACAGATCCTCCGCGGCGATGCGGTTTGCGGCCAGTGTTAGTTGCTGTACTGGGGCAATCAGGCGATGTGCAAAGTAATTGGCGGTGAAAGCCGCAAGTAAAACCGAAAAAAGGATAATCAGCAGCAAGGGGCCAATGCCAGCCAGTTGGGCCGCCACTACCTCATCCATCGGCTGATACACAATCACGTTCCAGCGATACCTGCCGATGGCAGTGTAGGTGGCCAAAGCAGCCTGGCCTTGTGCTGCTGTCGTTTCCAGATAGCCAGAGTTAGTGGTTTTGACTGCTGACAGCAGTGCCGGTGAAATTGGCTTGCGCTCCGGTGCAGTATTGTCTTGTTTGGTGGAAATGATTTGTACGCCTTGATTGTCTGTGAGCACGACATAGCCATTTTGGCCCACCTTGATCTTGTTGACTATGGCGGAGATCCGACCGAGATCCAGATTGGCCGCCAGTACGCCGACCACAGTACCGGTAACGCTGCGAATTGGCAGGGAAATAGTGAGACGAGGCCCACGCCTCGTCTCATAGACATCACTAATGTAGGTCGCGCCAGCTAGTGCGCTGCGAAAATAT
>JBGSKE010000140.1:0-2517 GCA_041741355.1 Negativicutes bacterium
CCCTTGCCGTTATGGACTTCCACGCCATCCAGCGAAATGGTTCCACGGTTAAACGCGATTAAACCGGTGGCTCTGTCAAACGGCTGATTTAAAATCACGCCGTGTAGCGCCTGGAATCGTCCGTTCACGTTTAACGCTTCCGCTGTCCCGGTCACGCGCCCGGTAAAGTCGAGACTGCCTGTCGCTTGCAGCTCCGGGTAGTTTGCCGCAAATGCTCCTATCGGCAACGCCGCCGTCAAAACGCTCAGGTCAACCGCGCCCGGCCCCAGACTGCCGTGGGCAGCCAGTGAGCCGCCACCCACATCGCTGGACAAGGTTTGTAGCAACAGGCGACCGTTTTGCTGCGAAATCACCAGTTCCAGTCTGCTCAGTGCCTCGCCGGCCAATCTCCCCTGGCCCTCTTGCAAGCGAACTGTCCAGTCCTCACCCAGCTGATGACCAGAAAAAAGGGCGGAAAAACCTTCCATGTTCCAACCATTGATTGTGCCGTGATCAAGTTTCACTTTCCCTTTCGCTTGCAATGTGCGCCAGTTGCCGTCCAGGCTTATATCCGCGTCCAATTTTCCTGCGATTGGAAACTCTGTCGTAAAAGCGGCGGGGTCCACAGCAGCAGCCTGCAGCTTAATTTGCAGCTCTGGTTCCTGCATCGGTTGCAGCACTTTGCCAGTCACAGCGACTTGCTGACCGTTGATTTTACCGGCAACGTCATAAAACTGGACTTGTTGGTCGGAAAACGTGATCAGTCCGGTTATTTCAGTCCACTCAATCCCGGCAAATTTTCCCGCAACGCCACTCGGACGAACTTCGCCGGCAAAAACCAGCCCTTCGCGATCTTTCTGCAAGGTGACATCAAGACCGGCGACCCGTCCTTTAAGATCCGCTAATGGCCAATCAGGCGGAAATAAACCTTGCCAGTCTTCTAAGTGTTGGTTTTGCCCTTGTAAAGTAACCACGCCGTAACCGCGAGGCGTCACCGTACCGAAGGTGCGGGCGCGTCGATCCTGTCCGCGCAAGTTCAGGCGGAACGTTATGGCCGGATTCTCGGCAAAATCCAATGATCCCGCGATCGGCGCTACATCCCAGGAACGATTTTGATCATGCAAATGAACCTGTCCATTCACCAGCGTCAGTTTTCCTCTAAACGCCCGGCTTTCCGGCAGGTCCTCTTTGAGCAGTTCATCAATATTCCATTTGCCGCCGGCTTCCCGATACAGGAATACCTCTGGACGTTCAATCCGTACCCTGGCAATGGATTCAACAGTCCGTCCAGTCGACAATAAACGCAGAGGGTCGACCTCTACGGATGCTGCCGCAATTTGAGCGATAATCCGCCCCTGACGATCAAACACTTTCGAATCTGTGAGGGTCACCACGTTCCATGCCGTTAACTCCGCCGCTCCAACAGACACTTGTGTCCCGAAGGCCCGAGTCAGCTCGTCTGCTACCGCCTCTTTGACTTCACCTAGCAGCTCCTGCCCCCGCATCGCCCACCAAAACATGAGCGCGGCAACCACGGCAACTAGCGGCAACGCAGCCCAAAAGGCTTTACGTCGCATGGGTCTTCTCCTTCTTAGTTCACAGGCGCGCCCATGGCTTTATCCAGTTTGGCCCGGAAATTATTATACTCATACATCGCCTTGAGGTAGTTGTTCTTGGCCGTGGTCAGCGACACCTGCGCATCCAGCACGTCGAGGTTGGTTCCTACGCCGGCCTGATAACGGATAACTTTGATCTTGTAGTCCTCTTCCGCTAGTCCTACCGCCGAACTGCTGGTAGCGATACTCTGTTCGGCCGATTTCAGGCTCAGATAGGTCGACCGCACATCCAGCCGCACGCTGTCCACCGTCTGCTTCAGCTGTTCCTGCGCTTTCTTGTAGCCTTCCACCGCCTGCTTCACCTTACCGGCGGTGAGTCCCGAGTCAAACAAGGTCCAACTCGTAAGCAGATAAGCTGACCAGTTATAGTTATTGCCGCCGGCAAAGTTACTGTCGTACCAGCCGGCGTTATATACGGCCGAAACGGTGGGCAAATAACCTGACTTTGCAATCGTGATCGCTTCTTGCGCGCTTTTGGCTGCGTCGGTGTACTGGCTGATTTCCGGTCGTTGCCGCAGCGCGGCGTCAACGCAGAAGGCCATTTCCTTTTCATAGCGGTCATAACTCATATCGCCCTTGACGCTCAGTTCCGTTGTCAGTGGCAAGCCGATGATGTTGTTGAGGTTAGCCATCGTCAACGCAAAGGTGTTCTGCGCTTCGATCAGGCTTTGTTTCGCTTTGGCCAATTCCACTTCGGACCGCAGTACATCGACTTTGGCAACGACGCCGACCTCAAACTGCAATTTTACATCCTGCAGGTAACGTTCCAGTCGTTCGACCGATTCCTGATTCAATTTGACATTGTCGCGCGCGGCCATGAACTTGAAGTAAGCGTCGGTGGCGTCATACTTTAGTTGCTGGCGGGCTTTGGCGATTCCCCACTGGCTGGAGTCAAGCGATAGTTTGGCCTGACTGACCTGGC
>JBGSKE010000141.1:0-6285 GCA_041741355.1 Negativicutes bacterium
AAACCGAAATAAAACGCCGCCAAGGTGAGCAGTCCGATCAGTGAGCCGCCAATCAGCGCCCGCACGCCGGCGCCGCCGGCAAAGAAGCTTTCCTTGGGATTGCGCGGCTTCGCTTTCATCACGTCTTTGTCGCCCGGATCAATGCCGAGGGCGATTGCCGGCAGGGTGTCGGTGATCAGATTGATCCAGAGGATTTGGGTCGGCAATAGCGGTACCGGCCAGAAGAATAGGATCGAGGCGAAGATGGCGATGACCTCGCCCAGGTTGCAGGAGAGCAGGAAGACAACTGATTTTTTGATATTGTTATAAATGTTTCGTCCTTCTTCGATGGCGCGGACGATCGTGGCGAAATTGTCATCAGTCAGGATCATGTCACTGGCGCCTTTGGAGACATCGGTGCCGGTGATTCCCATGGCTACGCCGATATCGGCGTACTTCAACGAAGGAGCATCGTTCACGCCGTCCCCGGTCATCGATACGATGTTGCCGTGCGATTTGAAAGCCTTGACGATTTTCACCTTGTGCTCCGGCGATACACGGGCAAATACCCGGTAGTCATTGATGCGGCGGGCAAACTCCTCATCGGACAGAGCGTCGATTTCATCGCCGGTCAGGCTTTCATCGATGGAGTCGGCAATGCCGAGTTCTTTGGCGATGGCCACGGCGGTGTTTTTGTGGTCGCCGGTAATCATAATCGGCGTAATGCCGGCCAGTTTGGCCGTCTGAATCGAATCGCGGACTTCCAGCCGCGGAGGATCGATCATTCCCACCAGGCCGATGATCGTCAAATCTTGCTCCATTGCCGCCGGCTCGAGGGGCTGGCTGGTATCCTTGAACGCGACTCCCAGGACCCGCAGCGCAGCGTCGGACATTTCTTCGGCGACTTGCAGGTAGGTTTCTTTCATGGCGGGGGTCAGCGGTACGACTTTGCCGTCGACGAGCGCCTGGTTGGCTATTTTCAACAACTGGTCCAGGGCCCCTTTGGTATGGACCCTGAAAGACGCGCCTTCCCGGTTTAGCGTCGACATTAATTTGCGGTCGGAATCAAATGGTTTTTCGTCAACCCGCGGCTGCTCACTGCTCAAGCGGGACTTCGCCAGGTTATATTTGTTGCCCCAGGCGACCAGGGCGATTTCGGTGGGATCGCCGGTGCCCTGACCGTTTTCGTATGTGGCGTCCGAACAGAGAACGAAGGATTTGATTAACTGCGTTTCATCGGCGGAAGCTGTCAGCAGGGTGTCCCCCGCTGGAATATCCCGCAGTGAACCGAACGTATAGCTTTTGACCACCGTCATTTTATTCTGGGTCAGGGTGCCGGTTTTGTCAGAACAGATGATATTGACCGAACCCAGCGTTTCAACCGCCGGCAGCTTCTTGATGATCGCGTTGTTACGGGACATTTTGGTGACGCCGAGCGCCAGCACAATGGCTACGATCGCGGCCAGACCTTCGGGAATCGCTGCAACCGCCAGGCTGATTGAGGTCAGGAACATTTCAAACATATCGCGTTTTTGCCAAAACGCCAACAGGAAAATCACTGCGCAGATGCCGATGGCAATGAACCCGAGCACTTTCCCCAATTCTTCCAGCCGTTTTTGCAGCGGCGTCAATTCCTCGTGTTCTTCATCCAAAATCTTGGCAATCCGGCCGATTTCCGTGTCCATCGCAGTGGCGACGACTACGCCTTCGCCCCGTCCGTAAGTAACCAACGTGGACATGAAGGCCATGTTCGCCTGGTCGCCGATTGCAATTTTTGGCGCGTCAAACAGGGCTTTGGCGTTTTTATCCGAAGGAACCGATTCGCCAGTTAACGCCGATTCTTCAATCTGCAGATTGGCGCTTTCGATCAGGCGTAAATCGGCTGGGATGGTGCGACCCGCTTCGAGTAATATGATATCGCCCGGGACGATTTCGGCGGAGTTGATTTCCTTGACTTCGCCGCCGCGACGCAGCAACGCTTTGGGCGAGGTCATTTTCTGGAGCGCTTCCATGGCCTTCTCGGCTTTATATTCCTGGGCGACGCCGATGACTGCGTTGAGCACGACCACACTCAGGATGATCACCGAGTCGACGTATTCGCCGATAAACACGGTAATGGCAGCCGCACCGAGCAGCACGTAAATCAACATGTCCTGCAGTTGAGCCATAAACAGCGCCAACAGGCTTTTCTTTGGCTTTCCCTTTAATTCGTTTTTGCCATAGCGTTCCACTCGTAGTCGGACTTCTTCTTCACTCAGGCCAGTCGCTGGATTAACGGACTGGGACTGTAACACTTTTTCCGTTGTTTGGGCAAACCACATTTTCAACACCTCTTGCTTCCTATTCTAATCCTAATCGTGCATTGGCGAAATAAAAAACGAAACTTTTAACATCCCTCCCCGTAAAATCCTGGATTCCAAGATTCGCCAAGATGATGCTAAAAGTCTCGTTACCAAAAGTTGGTTACAAAGCCAGGTGATAACTCAACCCGTATTGTTGACTTTGTAAAATAAACTACTCCCTCTTAACAATTTAATTTTATAGTTATTGTGCGGGGCTGTCAATTCGGGATTGGCAGATGGCTCAGAAGCTGGCGACTCGGCGAAAAAACAAGAAGAGCATTATTCTTTGAGAAAATCAAAGCGGGAAAGTTACCTGCAATATTTCCCGGGAAATAAAATCGCCTAGGTTGATTAACAAAATAGGATTTTACTTATCTTTTCTTTGACACGTTTGAAAAACTAAAGCAGGAGTTTGTGACAATGCGCTGAAGTAAGTCAAAATGTGCAGGAATGTGAAAAACCATTGAGCGCTCCAGCAGGAAAGCAAGGCGAAAAACCTGCCGCCAGTTTGCGCAAGACGATTAGTCTGGCGTTTGTTTTGGTGTCTGTATTGCCGTTGCTGTTTTCAATCATTGTAACCTTCGAACGATCTGAACAGGCGACGATTCAGGCCGTATTCGAGGCCAACCAAAATCTCGCCGCCAATATTGCCGACGACATTGACGCAATGTTTCAAGAGAAAGTCCGCTTACTCAAAATCGTGGCGAATAATGCTGAAATCAAATCGGCGGACCCGCTAAGGCAGACTGCGGTGCTGCGTGACCTGTACTTTCATAGCGGCGATATCGGCATTGCCCTGTTGGCGGACAACCAGGGCCAGTTGATTGCGCGATCCGACGACCAGCCGATTGACGGGATCAGTTATTTCGACCGGGATTACTTTCAACAGCTGTTGCAGACCAGAACTACAGCGATTTCCGAGGTGATTCAGTCCCGCAGTACCGGTCTTCAAGTCATCGGCATCGCCGAGCCGGTAATTGGCCGGAATGGCGAGGTTTTGGGCGCTGTCATCATTAACGTCGAACTGGAGAAACTGGGGCAACGAATTGCTAAAACCAAAATCGGCCTGAGCGGCTATGCGATTTTGGTCAATGAGGCCGGCCATATTTTGCTGCATCCCGACGCTGGCATCGTAGCGACTTCAGCCAACTTGTTCCGCATAGTCCCAGAGTTGGCGGCCGCTTTCAAACAGACCGGCACGATGGAATATGAATACGCAGGGCAGAAAAAACTGGCCGGCTATAGCTTTGCGCCAACGCTTGGCTGGGGGCTGATTGTCCAGCAACCGCTGGATGAAGCGCTGGCTGGAGTCAGAGCTACCCGCAGAGCCAATCTGTTTATTGTATTGCTTGCCGGAGCTGGCGCGATTGCGTTCGGATTGATTCTTGCAGGGAAACTGTCGCGACCGATTACGGAAATCAGCGGGGCCGCATCATGCCTGGCCGACGGAGATTTATCGGTGCGCCTCCATGTGGTGCGTCGGGATGAACTGGGCCGGTTGGCCGATTCCTTTAACGATATGGCGCTGCAGCTGCAAAAACGGGACGAAGCGTTGCGGGAAAGCGAGCAGCGATACCGATCACTAGTCGACAACTTGAAAATCGGTGTGTATCGAAGTCAGGCAGGGCCGCCGGGGCGATTTATCCAGGCGAATCCAGCCATGGCGTCGATTTTTGGCTATGAGTCGGTTGGCGAGTTTTTGCAGCAGGACGTGGAAACATTGTTTCAAAAGACAGGCGATCGGGCGGCGTTCTTGGCAAAAGTGGCGCTAAAAGGAACGTTGACGGACGAAGAATTGGCGTTGCGCAAGCAGGATGGGACACCGATCTGGTGTACTTACAACGTCGCAGCGCATTTCGATGCGCAGGGGCGAATCGAATGGATCGATGGCGTCATGGAAAACGTTACGGAGCGAAAAATGCGACAGCGCTGGCAATCGGCGCTGTATCAGATATCCGCCGAAATATCGCGCGCCGATTCGCTGAGCGTTTTGTTCAAGGCTTTACACAAGATCGTAAGCGAATTCATGCCTGCCAATCGATTTTTTATCGCGTTGCGGGATGATCTCGGCGGCAAATTGAAAATCGTGTACGCTGCTTCGCTGGAGGGTGAGTTTACGATTTTTGAAGTGATTCCGGCCGGCTTGATGGAAGAAGTGTTTCGTAGCGGCGAACCGCTTTTAGGCGGCGAAGCGGGGTGGCGGACACAGGGTGCTCAGCATCTGGCCGTACCTTTGAAATCGGGGGATGGACAAATCCTGGGCGTCATGGGCGTTGCCGATGGCGGAGTCGGCAGCGGTTTTACTGAGCACCACTTGGGGATGCTGGATTTCTGGTCTGGGCAGATTGCTGCGGCAATTGAGCGAAAGACCGCTGAGGAGAACCTGCGATTCGTCAGTCTCCATGATGCATTAACCAAACTGTATAACCGAAACTATTTTGAAGAAGAAATGAAACGTCTGGACAAACGAAGAGCCGGTTCGGTCGCTGTTGTCGTATTTGATCTGGATGGCCTGAAAATGGTCAATGATACACTGGGGCATGAGCAAGGCGATCGTATGCTGGCTGTTGCGGCCCAAATCCTATCCGCCGCGTTTCGCGCCGGCGATGTAGTAGCCCGCATCGGCGGCGATGAGTTTGCCGCACTCCTGGAAGAGGCATCGGCAGAACTCCTGGGACAAATACGTGAACGGATTCGCCTGTCTACGGAGCAGTCGAATCGGCAGCAACCCGACGAAGTGGCGCTGCCAATCAGCCTGTCGATGGGATATGCGCTGAGTGTCGGATCAGGGACGCCAATGCGGGAACTGTTTCGGCAGGCTGATAACGCCATGTACCGGGAGAAGCTGAATCGTGGTCAGAGCACTCGTAACAGCATCGTGCAGACCGTGATGAAAATGTTGAAAGCGCGCGATTTTATGACCGAGAAACACTCGGACCGACTGCAGTATCTGGTGAGTCAATTGGCCCAGCGACGCGGGCTGTCGCCGGAGCGTATCGCGGATCTTTGTCTGCTGGCCCAATTTCATGATATCGGCAAAGTGGGGATTCCCGACCGGATCCTGATGAAGCCGGGCCAGCTGACGGCGGACGAAATGGCGGAAATGCAAAAACACTGCGAAATAGGCCATCGGATCTCTTTGGCGCTGCCGGAACTAGAAGCGATTAGCGAATGGGTCCTGAAGCATCAGGAATGGTGGAATGGCGAAGGATATCCGCTAGGGATCGCCGGCGGGAAAATTCCGCTGGAGTGCCGAATTTTAGCGATTGCCGATGCCTACGATGCGATGACCAATGACAGACCCTATCGCCCGGCAATGAGTCATCAGGCAGCAATTGCCGAACTGGTCCGCTGTGCAGGAACCCAGTTTGACCCTGAACTGGTGCGAGTTTTTACTTCCCTGGACTTAGCGGAAATAGGACTTGACAGGGGCTAGGCAAGCCGATACTATAAGAGTAGATTAAATAATAATTATCAAATAGAATATTGGCAAACTTGTTGAAAGGCAAGGACGCAAAGCCATGGGTCTAAGGGCGCTAGCCTAAGATTGCCAGGTTGCTTTTCTTGCCAGGGAGAATGGCAAGAACTCAGGATCGAGCAACCGGTGCAATCGCGCCGGTTTATTTTTATACGCCGAAATTGCGATAATCTTGTTGAGGACCAAAGGGATAGTTGGCGGATTGATAAAGTGAGTAAACGAGGAAAATTCTTGAATTAAGAAGGGATTTCAATGATTCAGAGAGCAGAAATCGCCGATAATCAGGTCCGGGTTTTCTTGACCGGTAGCATTTATATCGAAGAAGCCAAGTTGATCCAAGAAAAGATCTTTGGTTTAATTGAGCATGGCCATAAAAGATTTGCGCTTGATTTATCCGAGGTCGATTATATCGATAGTTCGGGATTGGGTGTTTTTATCTCAATTAATAAACTGGCGCTGAAGCGGGGCGGTTGCATGGAGATCAGC
>JBGSKE010000142.1:0-2305 GCA_041741355.1 Negativicutes bacterium
GCACAGACGCCACGGAGGAAAAACAGGAGGTGCCTTATGTCCGTTATATCCATGAAACAACTTCTCGAGGCGGGGGTTCATTTCGGTCATCAGACCAGAAGATGGAATCCCAAAATGGCTCCGTATATCTTTACGGAGCGAAATGGCATCTACATCATCGACCTGCAGAAAACTGTCAGGAAAGTGGAAGATGCTTATAATTTTGTTCGCAGCATTGCCCAAGAAGGCAAAACCATGCTGTTTGTCGGAACAAAAAAACAGGCCCAAGAAGCAGTGCGCGACGAAGCGCTCCGCTGCAACATGTTCTATGTCAATGAGCGCTGGTTGGGCGGAATGCTGACCAACTTCCAGACAATCCAAAAACGCGTTTCACGCTTGCGGAAACTTGAAGAAATGGATGCCAACGACGGTTTCGCCGGGCTCCACAAAAAAGAAGTATTGCAATTGCGTCACGAAATGGAACGGTTGCAGAAGTTTCTTGGCGGCATCAAAACGATGAACCGGTTGCCGGGAGCACTGTTTGTCATTGATCCCCGCAAAGAAGAAATTGCCGTTCAGGAAGCCCGTAAATTGGGAATTCCTGTTGTTGGCATTGTTGACACCAACTGCGATCCGGATCTGATTGACTATATCATTCCGGCTAATGATGATGCGATTCGTGCTGTGAAATTGCTAACCGGTCGCATGGCGGACGCCATTTTGGAAGGCCGTCAGGGCGAACAGCTTGAAATGGAAGAAGCTGCCGCAGCGGAAGCTGTCGCGGAAAAAGAATAGCGTTTAGCGCTGACATAGGAGGAATTGTCAATGGTTTCGGCACAACAAGTTAAAGAGCTGCGTGAATCAACCGGCGCCGGCATGATGGATTGCAAAAAGGCGTTGGTAGAGACGAATGGCGATATGTCCAAAGCGGTAGATTATTTGCGTGAAAAGGGTTTGGCTGCGGCGGCCAAAAAATCCGGTCGTGTTGCCGCTGAAGGACTGGTTGAATCTTACATTCATGGCGCGGGAAAAATCGGAGTAATGATTGAAGTCAACTGTGAAACTGACTTCGTCGCCAAAACACCGGAATTCCACTCGTTTGTGCGTGATCTGGCGATGCAAATTGCCGCTGCCAATCCGCAATATTTGAACCGCGATGAAGTACCGGCAGCGATTGTTGAGCATGAACGCGAAATTTTGCGGGCACAGGCGCTCAACGAAGGTAAACCGGAAAAAATCATCGATAAAATGGTTGAAGGTCGCGTCGATAAGTATTATAAAGAAAACTGCCTGATGGAGCAAACCTTTATCAAAGATCCGGAAAAATCTGTGACCGACATTGTCAATGCGCAGATTTCGAAGATCGGCGAAAACATCGTCGTCCGACGGTTTGTCCGATATCAGATGGGTGAAGGTTTGGAAAAGAAAGTAACGGATTTTGCGGCTGAAGTCGCCGAAGCAGTCAAAAAATAATCACAATCAGAAAATCAAATGCAAAGAGAGAACACGTCCGTGTTCTCTCTTTTTCGGAAGGAATTCAAATTTCACCGTAGAATAAGATATAGAGTAGCGAACGGAGGTTATGCCTTGGAGCCGAAAAAGTTTAAGCGGGTTGTCCTAAAATTAAGCGGCGAGGCCTTGGCTGGTGAAAAAGGCTATGGCATTGATCCGGCAGTTGTTGATTCTGTGGCCAAACAAATTAAAGAAACCGTACGCAATGGATTACAGGTGGCTGTTGTCGTTGGCGGCGGAAATATCTGGCGTGGGCTATCCGGTAGCTCTCGTGGCATGGACCGTGCGACCGCCGATTACATGGGCATGTTGGCGACGGTTATAAACTCACTGGCTTTGCAAGATGCATTAGAGCAGTGCGAAGTCGATACCCGGGTGCAAACCGCAATCGAAATGCGCCAAGTCGCTGAACCTTACATCCGTCGCCGGGCAATCCGCCACCTGGAAAAGGGTCGGGTAATTATTTTCGCTGCAGGAACCGGCAACCCTTATTTCTCGACTGACACCACAGCTGCCTTGCGAGCAGCGGAAATTGAGGCCGATGTCATCCTGATGGCCAAAAAGAATGTGGACGGAGTTTACGACAGCGATCCTCAATTGAACCCGGATGCGATCAAATTTGAAGAATTAAAATACATTGAAGTGATCCAGCGTGGATTGGGCGTTATGGATTCGACAGCCACCTCTCTGTGTATGGATAACGATATCCCGATTATTGTGTTTGGTATTGATGAACCCGGCAATATTGTGAGAGCGGCTCTGGGGCAATCCATCGGTACTGTTGTAGGAGGGAATTGAGTATGCCTATTAAAGA
>JBGSKE010000143.1:0-3093 GCA_041741355.1 Negativicutes bacterium
ACCGGCGGCGGACATGGCAGCGGCAAAGGAACCGGCGTAGGGCCAGGGAGCGGCACGGGAACAGGAGCGACTCGCGGGCCGCGCATTGTCGACGGCGGTAGGCCGGACTATCCTGAGAACGCAAGGGCCAAAGGCTGGGAAGGCACTGTGAAGCTTCAGATTCTGGTCAATACAGACGGGCGGGTTGAAGATGTTCGCATCGTCGCCGGCTCGGGCTACGCCGAGCTGGACCAGACGGCGCAGCGGGCCGTGCGGTCATGGCGATTCAGCCCAGCGCTGAAAAATGGCAGTCCGGTTGCGGCCTGGGCAACGGTGCCGGTGGTCTTTGATTTGCGCTGACGCGTGAAAGGGATGAATCGATGGGTTCGACTTTAGTAATAGTGCGCCGGTTATTGCTGGCGGCGCTAATGATATGTCTGCTATTGCCGGCGCATAGTTTTGCTGCTGCAGGGCTTCAGCTTTCGTTGGAGCTTCCTTATTCGTTGGCAGGCAGGCAAATGACAGTCGCGCCGGGGCAGCGGATTCACGCCATGTTCAATATTGAAAACTCGGCGCCTGAGTCGCAGCGGGTTACCGTGCGTCTGGAACTGCCGCCTGGTTTTCGTGTGGACGGAACCCCGGAACACTGGGTGGTCGGCCACAGCGAAACATCGACTAACCAGCTGCTGCAGCGGGAACTGGAGCTGTCAGCCGGTTATGGGCAGTGGTTTGATTTGTTAGCGGTATCGGTCGATGAGCAAGCGGCGGCAGGGGTCTATCTGGTTCGTCTTACAGCCGGCGAAATCAGCCGAGAAGTGCGGGTAAAGGTGGCGCCGCGCACGGACGGAGTCTCGGCCAAGACCAAGCCGGTGCTGGAGCGGGTGGTATTGCCACTGGACCGTGACGGTTTGCGCGACGAAAAACAAAATGCCAATACGTTGGTCCTGCGTGACCGTTCGCTGGACTACTATAAAAATGTGTTGCGCGGCAAAGGCGCCGCCAATTTGGAAATCGAAGCGATCCACCCGGTGTCCCATATGGGTCTGGATTTTAGTAATCCTGCCGGCCAGCAAAAACTGCTGATGGTGGAGGCCGAATTGATTGACAAAAATAGTCGGCGCAGAGTCGCCGGCCTGTATACGCCTGGCAGCAACTCGGAACATGACGGCGCCGGGGCCATGGCTGCCGGCCAGGAGCGACTGACCGTATTTGTTGCGATGACCGGTGAGCCGCGCCAACGCCTGTTATTGCCGATTTATGCCGATGAAACCCAGTTGACGGAAGGAAACTATCTGCTGCGGGTGACCGTAGAGGACGGCGAAACGCAAAGCTGGTCGCAGGAACTGCCGCTAACGGTCATCAAAAAAAATATGCGCGGCATGCTGACCCTGGGGTTTGGCGTGGCGATGCTGCTGGCGTTTCTGGTGCTGATCAGCCGAAAAATGCCGCAGGTACTAGCCGGCATGAAGACGCGGCGACTGATTACGATAGCTTTATTCGGCACTTGCGCGTTCGCGGTCGTCAATGTGCCGTCGACCTTGTTGAACGATTTTTTGCACATCTTTTTGGGGCCGTTTAGCTTTCTGATCAGCGGTATGTTTAGCGGTATCATGTTGTATATGCTGACCGGCGCGCTGGTGACGCTGATCCCGCTGCACGGCGTGGTAAGCTTAATGGCGGCGATTCGCCTGCTGCTCGGCATGCTTGCATTTGGCCACATGTCGCCGCTGGTGTTTCTTTCCTATGGTGTCAATGCATTTTTGCTGGAACTGGCGTTAGCTGGTTTCGGCTTTACCACAGCGACCAGCCAGTCCAACGAGCCGGTCCAGTTTTCCTGGCGCAGAATGGCAACGCTTGGGCTGGCTTGCGCTTTGGCCGATACCATAGCTACTTTTGTCACAATGCAGGGGATGGCTGTGCTGTATCGGCTGTTTTTTGCCGATTGGTATATTTTTATGGTCATGGCGGTCAATGGATTCCTGTACACGATGATCGGAGCAGCGTGCGGCGCATTATTGGGCGCCCGTTTATCCGGCGTGGGGAGTGATTGAGCCATGAACACGATCATAGAATGCCGCAATGTTTCCTTTACCTATCAAAACAGTGCAACGCCTAGCCTGATCGATATTAATTGGCAAATCAACGCCGGCGATTTTATCCTTTGCACCGGGCCGACCGGCTGTGGCAAAAGTACCTTGCTCAAAGCGTTTAACGGCCTGATCCCCCATGAAATCAGCGGGACGCTGCAGGGCAGTATCCGGGTGCATGGCGTCGATTCGCTGCAATCATCGGTTGCAGATCTGAGCCGGACTGTAAGCCTGATGTTTCAGAACCCGGATGATCAGATTTTTTCGACGTCAATTGCCGACGAAGTGGGCTTTGCTTTGGAAAACATGGGAATGGAACCGGCAGAAATCCGTCGGCGCGTAACGGAAACCCTGCAATGGGTTGGCCTGCCCGGTCGTGAGCAAGGCAGCGTTCATGCATTGTCCGGCGGTGAACGCCAACGTTTGGCGCTGGCCGCTGTACTGGCGATACGGCCCAAAGTGCTGGCGCTGGACGAGCCGATCAGTCAAATGGACCCGCGCGGTGCGATGGAGTTGCTGCAGGTTTTGCAAAAGCTGAATGCCGAACTGGGGATCACGATTATTGTGGTGGAACACAGGCTGCATGAAGTTATGCCAATGTGCAAGCAAGTCATGGTGATGGAACAGGGACGCATTGCCTGGCAAGGTTCGCAGCAAGAAGCTTTTTGCCAGCCGGATGTTTTTTTGCGTCAGGGTCTGCGGATTCCGCAGACGGTTCACATTTGCCACCGCTTGGGCCTGGCGGCGGAGAGCGCGACAGTGGAAGCGGCCTTTGAAAAAATAAGCCAGGCGTATCCGGGTTGCTTCGTGCAGGCCCGGCCAATTGCTCAACAATGCATTGCGGACCCTGCCGAGCCGGTTATCGAAGTGAGCGATCTCGAATTTCAGTATGATCAAAATAAAGGCAATGTGCTTGACGGAAACAACCTGACGGTTCCCCGTGGTCAATTTGTCGTGTTGATGGGCAACAATGGCGCAGGAAAATCAACACTGTTGCACCATATCTGCGGCTTGCAGAAAACCCAGA
>JBGSKE010000144.1:0-2705 GCA_041741355.1 Negativicutes bacterium
TTTATATTGCAGGAAAAAACTCTTGCCATCTTGAATAGGATATGCAAGAATAAAGTAACTAAAGTTAATAGACTAGCTAATTGAAAAACTTTGCTGAGGACTGACACCCCTCTCCTAAAGCTTTTTTTATTTCTTATGGCAACTTAGCATTGCCACAATGCCAACCAAAGCTTACTGTACAAATAATAACGGGGAGGATATTCTATTGAAAACTTTTTTCAGTTCCATGTTCAACCGCTATTCTCGGGTTTCACTACTGGTTCTGCTGGGATTATTGCTAATTCCCGCGCTTCATGCGACAACTTTTGCCGCAGCAGGCGGCGACGGCCCCGGTAGCGCCACCCCCATATGGATGGTCATTCCTTTTGTCGGCATTCTGCTGTCAATTGCGCTCGGCCCCCTGCTCAATCTCCACTGGTGGGAGCATAATCAGGCCAAAGTCAGCCTGTTCTGGGCGGCAGCCTTTTTTCTGCCATTTACATTTTTATTCGGATTTTCCCAGGCGCTTTATGCTTCGCTGCATATGTACATTATTGACTATGTCCCGTTCATTATCCTGCTGGGCAGTTTATTCGTCATTTCCGGCGGTATCGCCCTGCGTGGGTCACTCAAAGGCACACCGCTGTTCAATACCGGGTTGATCCTGGTCGGAACTCTGCTGGCCAGCTGGATCGGCACAACCGGCGCTTCCATGCTATTGATCCGCCCAATCATCCGGGCCAACGAGTTTCGCAAAGTCAAAGTGCACACTATCATTTTCTTCATTTTTCTGGTCAGCAACATTGGCGGCTCACTGACCCCGCTGGGCGATCCGCCGCTGTTTCTCGGTTTCTTGCATGGCGTGCCATTTTTCTGGACACTAAAACTATTTTGGCCGTTTGTGTTCTGCACAGTATTACTGCTGATTACCTACTATGCCATTGACACCCACTATTACCGCCAAGAACCCGCGCTCACCGTACAATCCGACTGCAACGAAACAAAGCCGGCGACAGAAAAGATCGGTCTCGGCGGCTTGATTAATTTCGCGTTACTGGGCGGCGTCATTGCCGCCATCGTCCTGAGCGGCAGTTACAGCAAACACCCGCTCTTCTTTGATTCGGCACACAATAGTTATACCGGTATCGGCGTAATGACTCAGCATGGGCATACGTTGGTTCTACCCTATATCAACTTGCTGCGAGACGGTTTCATCGTATTGATGGGCGCTCTGTCACTGAAACTGACTCCTGCCGGCGTTCGTGAATCCAATCATTTTACCTGGGGCCCGATCAAGGAAGTCGCCATCCTATTTGGCGGCATCTTCCTGACGATCATTCCGCCGATGGCGATCCTGCAGGCGCGCGGCGCCGAGCTTGGCGTAACCCAGCCCTGGCAGTTTTTTTGGACTACCGGGATACTCTCGAGCTTCCTCGACAATGCGCCGACTTATCTGACCTTTCTCAGCGTCGCTACCGGTCTGGGCTCAACAACCGGCATCGTGACCGACATGGGTACTGTGTCTGAGCAAGTTTTACTGGCCATCTCTTGCGGGGCGGTTTTCATGGGCGCCAATTCCTATATCGGCAACGCACCGAATTTTATGGTAAAATCGATTGCGGAAGAAAACCAAATCAAGATGCCTTCCTTCTTCGGCTACATGATCTGGTCGACAGCGATTCTCGTGCCGTTATTTGCGGCATTGACCTTTGTATTCTTCCGCTAGATTAATCGGGTGAGCTCGGCTCACGAGGTGTAACTTTGCGTTCATCGACATCGATCCAGTTCACATTTGGCTTGCTGCTGTTCGTCGTGCTGCTATGGGGAATCAACGTGGTCATGCTCAAGTATCTGACCGGTTTTTTCCCGCCGCTGGCCCTGGCGCCAATCCGACTATCCTTGGCAACTGGATTATTGTTTCCCGTCGTCTTGTATAAGCAGGGGCTGGTCATTCCGCCAGTCAGTTCGTTTTTATCGATCCTCGGCGTGGCGACTTTCTCAATTTACCTGCACCAAATCACCCTTTCCTGGGGTATTTCCCAGACCAGCAGCACTCACGCGTCGCTGATTTTAGGGCTTAGTCCTTTACTGACTACCATTTTGGCCAGTTATCTGCTGAACGAACATTTTTCGCTCGGCAAAGCTCTGGGGATTTTGTTGGGATTCAGCGGCGTCGCGCTGGTTGTTTCCGGTGGTGCTAATGCTGCGTCGACGCTACGGGGCGATCTGATGATGTTTGCCGCCGCCATAACTTTCGTGTTTGGTTCGCTGTTCGTAAAAAAAAGCACCGCCAACCTGTCGCCGCTGATTGTAACCGCCTATAGCCACGGGCTGGCATCACTCGGCTTATTGCTCACCGGTGGTCTGTTGAATGAAAACTGGAGCTACCCTGGCGCCTTTGAACCACTGCCGGTCGTCGTATTGTTGTTTTCCAGTTTTGTCAACACTGCGTTGGGAGCCCTATGGTGGAACACGGGTATTCAAAGGGTAGGCGCGGCGACTGCTTCGTTGTTCTTGAATGCCACGCCTGTTTTTGGCGTGTTCGCCGCCGCTCTGTTCCTCGGCGAAAAATTGAATTGGACACACCTCGCTGCGCTTTTGCTGGTAATCAGCGGCGTCAGTCTCGGCACAGGGTTGATCGGTCGTAAACACTAATCCGGTAGCTGCTCGGCGCCGGCGATTGAAGGTTCTAGTTAAAAAATGAGAGTTGCCGCAACCTTCGTTTG
>JBGSKE010000145.1:0-11441 GCA_041741355.1 Negativicutes bacterium
AAAATAGTAAGGAATGGGGCATCTTTATGGCGACAGTCGCTGAACAATTGGTCAGGTCGCTTCACGAACAAGGCGTGCGGTATGTTTTTGGCATACCCGGCGGTCCGTCCATCCCTTATATGGAGGCAATGCGGAACACGGGCATAGAATTTGTTTTAGTGTCCAATGAGCAAAGCGCAGGCATGATGGCAGATGTTTGCGGGCGTTTGACAGGCGTGCCCGGGGTTTGCCATGCCACATTCGGGCCAGGCGCCACCAATTTGGCCACAGGCGTCGGCGGGGCTCTTTTGGACAGGTCCCCACTGATTGCTTTAACTACAGAAGTCAAAGATGCGGACATCGGTC
Organism: Negativicutes bacterium; assembly: GCA_041741355.1. Classification (GTDB taxonomy): domain Bacteria; phylum Bacillota; class Negativicutes; order UBA1444; family UBA1444; genus UBA1444. The sequence continues at coordinate 346 of JBGSKE010000145.1, forward strand.
GCAGGGTTCAAATGAATATTGACCATCAGGCTCTTTACCGACCGATTACAAAGTGGACCGCCAGGTTGTCCAAAAGCAACTTTAAAGAAACCCTTGCCAGCGCATTGGAAATTGCCATTTCAGAAGTGCCGGGACCGGTGCATATCGGACTGCCTGCCAACATCGACGGCGAAATCCTGGACTCCGACAGTCTGGCGCGAAAAATCGAGAAGGGACTTATTCCCCTACCGGACCCGGTTTTGCTGGAACAAGCGGCCGCCCTGCTCAAAAAGGCGAAAAGGCCGATCCTGGCGATCGGGCTGACGGCGGCTCGGCTCGGCCTGCACCATTCCCTGCGTCAATTTATCACGCAAAATAACATTCCGGTCTTATTGACTCCCATGGCCAAAGGGGTTCTGCCGGAAACCCACCCTTTGTATGCGGGAGTGGTCTTTCATGCTCAAAGCGACCTGGTTGCGCCAGTTTATCGAAAGGCGGACCTGGTCCTCGGAATCGGCTATGATTCGATTGAGTTCAACTATGAGTCCTGGATGCCCATGGTCCCTCTGGTGCATATGGATACCCAGCCGGTCGACATCCCTGCGGAATACGATGTTGCCTGTGATATCAGCGGCGATCTGGCGCAGTCCATCGCGTACCTGAATTCGCTGTCGCTGCCGGTCTACGACTGGGATGTGGCGCAAATCCAGGACAACAAGAACAAGGTTTTTCAGGCATTAATGCCAGATAGCGGGACGTTTAACCCGTCCGACGCGATTCGTATTTTGCAGGAAGAACTGCCCCAAGATGGGATCATTACTGCGGACGTGGGCGCTCACCTCCATTTGCTCGGCCAGCTCTGGAAAGTGAGCGAACCCAACCGGTTCATCATGACAAACGGCTGGTCATCCATGGGCTTTGGCATTCCAGCCGCGATTGCAGCCAAGTTGTGCAAACCGGCCAGCATGGTCGTCGGGATCACCGGCGATGGCGGGTTCCTGATGAATTGCGGCGAGCTGATGACTGCGCGGCGGCTCGGCATTCACCTCGTCATCCTTGTCCTGTGCGACAGGAATTTGAGTCTAATCGAGATCAAACAAAACTGGAAACAGGTACCGAAATACGGCACGCAGCTATATGACGGCGATTATTTCGCAGCCGATCACTTTCTTGGCGTGCCGGTCCTGACTGTGCATGAAGTAGGCGAAATGAAAGCTGCCCTGCAAAAAGCGTTTTCTGCGTCCGGACCTGTGATTATCGAAGCGTTTGTCGATGGGTCCGTCTATAACAAACTAGTGACAAGGAGCTATAAATAAGATGAAAACAAAAAGAATCATTTTGTGCGGACTGGGAAATGTCGGCAAGTCCTTTCTCTCGCTTGCAGCCGAGAAGGCGCAGTCAGTGCGAAACAAATACGGATTGAATATTGAAGTGGGCGGCGTAGTCGATCTTGGCGGAGCCGCTGTTGCGCGAAATGGCGCTTTGCCATTGCATGAGCTTGTGCCCTTTTTGAATAGCGGGGGGCGACCGGAGAATTTTCCGGGGTTTGAACAAAAAGGACTGGGCGGTGTGGAAGCAATCAACAGCGTGGATTATGATATTTTGGTGGAGACAACCCCCACCAACCTAAAAGACGGCGGGCCGGCGTATCGCTTTGTCAAAGCCGCCATTGGCAAAGGAATGGATGTTGTTTCAGCCAACAAGGGTCCTTTCGTATTGTATTTTGAGGAGCTGAAAAAACTCGCAGAAGCGAACAACAGCCGTTTGTTTATCAGCGCCGCTACCGGTGCGGCTTTGCCGACGTTGGACGTGGGGAAATTCAGCACGGTCGGAGCTGAAATCACTGCCATTGAAGGGATTCTCAACGGCACAACAAATTTTATCCTGACGAAAATGCACGCGGAAAAAGTCTCCTATGCAGATGCGTTGAAAGAGGCGCAAGCACTGGGGATTGCCGAGACGGACCCGACCTTGGATGTCGAAGGCTATGATACGAGAAACAAGCTGGTGCTGATTGTAAACACGCTGCTTAATGGAAGCTTTGGGATCAAGGATGTTCCGGTGAAAGGGATCAGCCAGATCACCCATGAAGATATCGAACGGGGAATTGCCGAAGGAAAAACATTGAAACTAGTAGCGACGGCGACAGTGCAGGACGCGAAAGTCTCCCTGGAAGTCGGACCAAAGTACATCGACCCAACCCACCCTCTGGCTGCAATCAATTATTCGGAAAAAGGCATCACTTATTCGACAGACACCATGGGGCAAATTACCGTTTCCGGCGGAAAAAGCTCGCCGGTGGGCGCGGCGGCGGCACTGTTAAAAGACGTAATCCATACGCATTTGTTTTCATGAAGATGTCCTGGGTCGGAGGAACATAGGAAAAGAAAAATGCTCCCAGTCCTAGCAAGGATTGGGAGCAAAAATTTCGCCGTCAGCTGTGGGATCTATGGCGGCGGCGATCACCTAGACGGGCATCTTGGCGTACTTATATCAATCGTGAACTGTTTGGCACCATGAGTTAAGGCAATACAGCATGGTTCGGGCACATATTTCTCTGGGCTGTAACCGGCCATCGCCTCCATCAATCCTTGCTGCAACCCAGCTTTAATCCGGAACAGCTCATCGTCGTCACGGCAAGCCCCCAGTGCTCATTCCTGCTTGGCTTTGAAGACTAATGTTGTCCCTACACTGTTTGCTATAAATGCCTGAGGCATTGCTTCAGCAATCTTGTGAGTAGCCGACCATCCAGTACAATGTCCGGGCATAACATAAGTCGGATTAATTTTTTGCAATTCGGCAATTGTATTAGGTATTATTGTTTCATAAAAACCTCCAGTTAGATGAAAACCGCCTACTATGGCGTGTACTTTCGGGATATTGGTTAGTTTTTGCGCATAGCGAATGCTATTGATAAGCCCAGTGTGAGAGCACCCGGTAATCACCACCAACCCCTGACCACGAAGGTTTATAATTACACACTGTTCTTCCATTACTAACGGATCTTTTTCCCATTGATCATTTCTTTTTATATAGTGGGTAGACAATCCTTTCTCAAAACTAGTGGTACGCGGTATTTCCCCCGAGACCATAATCATGTTGTTAGCTAACAGTGTTGTATCCTTTTTGCCGACAAAGGAAATGTTTTCTCTATACAGGTCAGCCAGCTTTGGCGCAGAAACATTTAGTTCATTCCCATTCAACAATACTAACTTTTTCTCTAGAAACGCATCCGGATGATAAACAACAGAGACTTGTTGTGATCCTAATTTTTCAATTAAGCCAGGCAACCCACCTGTATGATCACCATGCCCATGACTTAATACTATCGTTTTCACATCGGTTAAGTCATTTCCTAATGCTTCTATGTTATGCAAAATACCGCTGGAGCTTATCCCTGCATCCAAAACTACAGTCTCTTGTTTCTCCCCCCTTTTGACTTGAATCAACGCAGAAAACCCATGTTCTGCTAGCGGAAAAAGCCTATTTTTTGACTGTATATCAAATCTTTTAGCAACGTCACGATTTGCCATTAAGAGATCTACTATATTATCCATCAAAATTGTAATTCTGACTTCATCAACTTCCAAAAGCGAAGTATGATTCGTTATTGGAGCTATCCAATTATCTTGCTCACGTGTACTCTCTGGCGCTGCCCATCCTATATTCGTTTGCCATGCATAAGCGACCAGCAAGTATAGAATTACCCAGCGTGTGGTAGATATCTTCTTTATCGTAATGTTCCTTAGGGTTTGGTGCATTGTCAACTTCATCCCTCTTCCTCCTGTTTCGTGCAAATTAATCCTCACCGAACTGTCAAGTTACGACCTTATCCCTTCCTGCTCGAAGCTTTTCCATATCATGCTCATTCCATACGTCACTAACCATAGAGCCATAAGTCCACTGCCTACCCTGTTGGCGATAAATGCACCAGGAAGGCCAAAAAACTCTCCATTTCCATAAATAATTACCGCCGCAAATATAAAACCCTGGAACGCAACCCAGCGAGGAATTATTTTTGTCGTAAGGATAGCTATGCCAAAAAACACGAGATATAAAGAAGTGAAAGTAAACTGCGCATGTTCCGCCAGAGAATTTCCCACATACTGGTTAAACGCTTGAAAAATTGCATCAATCACCGCAACATCGTAAGTCCCCAACTCCCGTTTCTCCGCTAAAAAAGGAAACAGAAAAGTGTAACGAATTATGCCTGTATACAATAAGAAGCCTGATAATAACCCGCAAAAACTCCCCAAATACGACCATATCTCCTCCCCATGCAATTCAAATACCTTCTTGGAAAGCAGTGTGGCAAGTATAACGCATATTCCTCCACCACCAATGCCGAAGTAATAGATAAAGGGCACAATTTCCTTTTGCTCATACAATCTCCCGAGCAAGATGGCCGGTTCCGCCCGAATAATGTTAGGATAACCGAAGTACTTCACAAGCAATAACATTGCAGCAAAAAAAAGCACCCCCGCACTAAGCGATAGTAACCCAGTACTTAAATATAATCCTTTTTTCATAAATGTCGATCACTCCCTGCATTATTTTTTAGCTGCTAAAATATATGCTTAAAAAAACCCGTTGTTTTCCGCTCTGAATTTACTTATCACATCCCGTCTCAAGATTCTCGAAAAAGCCTTCTATTATCTTGAGTTCTTCCTGCTTCAACGAGCTGAGATAGCTCAACAAATCACCGAAACGTTTCTCATCATGCCGCTCGTGCCCTGCAAAGGCTAGTTCACCCTTTTGGGTAGGCCGGAAGTAGACTTCCTTTTGATTGCCTCGCAGATGGTACTTCTCAATCAAACCTTTGTTAATCAGTTTGCTGACTACCTGTGAAATTGCCCCATTAGTTACTCCCAAGATCATGGCGAGTTCACTCGCATTCTTCCCTGTATGATGGCGTATAACAGCCAATGTATGTATCTCAGACTGAAACAATAAATCGCTTGTGCCGTAATCCCTGGGTTTCTTAGCACGCTCGTTCATTTTATTGAAAGCATGGATTAGCTTCTCAACAATAAAAATATGTTGTGTCATTAGATGATCCTCCGCATGATTCTCCGCACTTATTTTATAGTAGCTAAAATATAATGTCAAGCCCCTTTACTCACACTAGCAAATCACGCAATATCTCTTCTCCCGCCTCAGAAACAAACCTGTAGGCTTCTACCTCGGCCTCTCACCAGTGATACTTCTCTGTGTATCAGGGATAACGGCGAAGGATGTGGTCATCAAAAGTCTTTCCCCGGACCGGCTGCTCCCTTTTCTTCCGGATTAACGAGGAGATAAATGTCGCGCTGCCAGTAGGCGAGCTGGACCACAAAGGGAATTTCAGGCTTGTTTAAATAACTTTTCCGGATTTTCAATCCTGCCCTGATGCCACCGCCCAAATCCCAAAAAGCTTCAGAATCAAGATATTTACCACCTTCTCTGGATGGCGCCCCGTAGCGGGATACCATACCGTTTTTCAGCGCGTTGAACTTCGCAAACAGATTGTCTTCACTCAGGTGGTGAGCGATGATCACCTGAAACATCTTTCCCTGGTAAAAAAATACCCGGATATCGGCTCTATCATCATTGAACGGACCCATATAGACTTGCCAGGTCTTCCTTGCATCCTTTTCCGTATACCAGTATGCTGTGTTGGGGCGCTGCTGCATGATGCGTTTAGCTTCAGTTTCCGTCGCTCCCCAAGGGATACCCAGAACTGTTTCGGCTTGCGACTGTGTTGCCGACGGAGCGGCAGGAAGAACTCCGGAAACAGTCATCCCAATCTCTGATGCAAAAGCAGTTTCATTGGTGTTGATAATAAACAAGGCCATTCCCAGTAGAATCAACCAGCATTTAATAGGCTTCATATGTAAACCTCCATGCATTTTGTCTTAGTCCGTTATGCCAAATTTTCTGCTAATGTTAACACTACAAGGGCTTATTTCCGCCGATAGACATCGGTCAGTTCACATCTTCGCATTGTCCAGTTATCTATCAATAGTCCCTACCTGCGTTAGGTTTTCTAACTTTCGTTATCAAATCGTCTGTCGCCTGATGCTGATACACGATTTTGACCCTAAATGCGAATCCTGCATCTTTTTGTGATTTTTCAATCCAGTTTGTGCCGTCATTTCTTTCGATCCACACGGACACATTATACCCGCCACCCAAATCCCACCACGCTTTCTCATCCAGATATTTTCCCGTATTGGAATTCGGCGCTCCGTAACGGTCCGTCAATCCCTTTTTTACAGCGGTGAACCGAGTCATGACATTTTCATCCTTGTCATACCAAAAAGCCATCACACGATACATCTTCCCCTGGTAGAAGACAACATAAATCCACGTATCGTCGAATTCGGCGAATGGACCGCCATAGGATTGCCCCTGGATATTATCTTTTGTCTTAAAGCTGAAAAACGAACTATATATCGTCTTGGGCCTCTGTTTCATGATGCTCATGGCCTGTTCTTCCGACGCGCCCCAGGGGATACCGAGAACTTTATCAACCTTTAGCGGAGTGAATCGCTGATCATCTTTCCATTCACCGTCGTAGATTACTTTTCCACTGCCGTCTTTTTGCACGCCGTAACCGCTGCGGCGGCCATTGACCCAATCACCTTCGTAAACATTGCCATTAGGCCACTTATATATCCCTTTCCCTTCCTTCTTGTCATTGACCCAGTCACCTTCGTAAACTGCGCCATCGGGCCACTTATATATCCCTTTCCCATCACTGTTGCCATTCTTAAAGTCACCTTCGTAAACATGCCCGTTGGCATATTTATATGTGCCTTTCCCTTCCCGCAGACCCGCCTTATAATCGCCATTGTAAGAATCACCGTCCGACCACTTTATGGAGACGATGCCGTCCATCAGCCCGGCTTTCATCTCGGCATCAGCCTGCGTTTTTATTTCCTTACCGTCTTTCCCCTTGTACACATAGGTCAACATCCCTTTTCCCTCGGCTTTGCCATCAACCGAAGGTCCGGTCCAGCTTGCTGATACCAGTGTTAATCCGACAGACCTAAACACGATGCCTATTGTAACCCCTGTCTTGGCATCGGTTGTCCACGCTTCCGCCGCAAAACCCGTTCCACCCGCCATAAGCAGTACCGCCAATACCAAGGAAAGAAGTACTCCGATGCGATTCGGTTTCATACAAATCCTCCTTTGCGCTAAAATGGGCAGTCGGTATATATCTGGATGTAGCTTTCGATGTCGGTTGTCACGATGACTTTAATATCTTTGAGCAGAAAGATTTTATCGTGAAATCAGTTGTGGTACTTCTCGCCCCGACTAATCTTGAACGCCCGGTAAATCTGCTCGACCAGAAGCAGGCGAATCATCTGGTGGGTAAAGGTCATGCGGGAAAACGACAGGCGCTCCCGCGCCGCGCCGGTCACCGCCGGCGACAGGCCAAAAGCGCCGCCAATGAGAAAAGTAATGTCACCATGCCCGGCTGTGCCGAGCATGGTGATTTTTTCCGCCAGTTGTTCCGAGGAAACGGCCTGCCCCGCCACATCCAGTACGATCAGGTAGCTGGACGCAGGCACTTTTTTTAGCAGCCGCTCGCCTTCCACCGCCAGCACTTTGGCTTTTTCCGCCGGCGAAGGATCGTCCGGCATCCGCTCTTCGTCCACTTCCAGGATTTCCAGCTTGCACAACGGCCCCAGTCGCTTGACGAATTCGCGGATACCTTCGGTCAGATATTTCTCTTTGATTTTGCCGACCGCAATGATATGAATCCGGTTCACGGCTTATTCATTGGGCACTTCGCTCAGTTGGACCTGCAGCGTAAACTGCTCGTTATTGCGACCAATCAGCACCGGCACGGTCGCGCCGACTCCCTGCGCTTCGATTACCGAACGCAGGTCAGCCAGATTGTTGGTTTCGACATTTGCCAGTTTCAGGATCACATCGCCGACTCGAATATCGGCCCGGGCCGCCGGTGATCCCAGCACGATTCTAAATACATACAGGCCCTTGTCTATGTTCAGCTGATAGCCATAGCGCTGGGCCGTATTTTTGTCAAAAGCTACCACGCCAAGATACGGGCGGATTACCCGCCCTTTCTCGATCAGCGACTGCACGATCGGTTTGGCTGTGTTCCAAGGGATGGCAAAACCGATGCCTTCCACACCACCGACGGCGATTTTGATACTATTGATGCCGATTACTTCACCATCGGCATTGGCCAGAGCGCCGCCGCTGTTGCCGGGGTTGATCGCCGCATCAGTCTGAATCAGCCGAAACCGACGTTCGCCGATATCCAGCGTCCGGTTCAATGCACTGATTACCCCTGCCGTCACACTGCCTTTCAGTTCCAGCCCCAGCGGATTGCCGACGGCAATCGCCGGTTCGCCGACTTGCAGGCTGTCCGAATCGCCGAATCGGGCCGGTTGAATCCCAGTGGCTTCCACTTTAACCACTGCCAGATCGGTCGCCGGGTCAATGCCCTGCACCCGACCGGGTACCGTCCGGCCATCAGCCAGCGAAACCACGATCTCCTGCGCCTCGGCCACCACATGATAGTTGGTGATGATGTGACCGCTAGCGTCATAAATAACGCCGGAGCCGCTGCCCCGCTCGACCAGCGTCCGCCGGTTGAACATGTCGTTGGCATAGGCTTTGTTGGTAATGCCGACTACGGAAGGACCGACGATTTGCGCCGCCCGCACGATCGGTGTATTTCTGGCCGCCGACAACGCCGCATTGGCGGTCTTCGGTTGCTCCACTTCCTTAGTTAGTGTTGAAAGAGCCTCCGGCATCGACTTGCCGAGGAAAAAAGGGCCGTAGCCAAGTACCAGGCCGCCGCCGATAATCGCGCCAATCACGGCAATAATAAAAATCGGGGCAAATTTACGCAGGATAAATCGCATATCAGTTCCTCCTCGCAAATAGTTTACTTGTTTCATTTTTATAGCGAAAAACTCACCGTATCGCTGGGATGGGCCAGATGCAGGAACAAATCCTGGTCCAGGCGGGTTCCCTGCTGTTCCAACACCTTTTCCACCGTGGACAGGGCCAGATCCGGACAATTGTTATGCTGGCTGAGATGCGCCAAAAACACATGCATGCCGCTTTTTTTGCCCATCCGGGCCAGGCAGCGGCCCGTTTCCAAGTTCGACAGATGACCGCGCGTACCGAGAATGCGTTTTTTGAGATATTCGGGATAGGGCCCGCTGCGCAGCATGGCCACATCGTGATTCGATTCAAACACCATCACATCGGCAAACGCAATGTCTTGCTCGACCCGTTCCGACACGCAGCCCATGTCGGTCGCCACCACACATTTCAAGTCGCCATAGCAAATAGAATAACCAACCGGTTCCGCCGCATCGTGCGAGATGACAAACGGCTCAATCCGCACGCAGCCGATGTCCAGACGCGCCCCCAGCTCGCGCCGATAGTCCGCCGCTACATGGTGGGCGGGTTGAAACGCATCCCAGGTCCGCCGACGGGCGTACACAGGCGCTTTGAATTTGCGGGTGAAAACAGGTAAGCCGCTGACATGATCGCTATGCTCGTGCGTCACTAGAATCGCATCGAGAGCCGCCGGCTCAACGCCGACCGCACGCAAGCCCTTCTCGATCCGCCGAGCCGAAATCCCCGCATCAACCAAAATTTTGGCGCCGCCGATTTCCAGGAAAATTGCATTGCCGGTGCTGCCACTGGCCAAAATGTGTAATTGCATAATAGTATCGATTCGTCCTATCTGTTATTTTTTCCTGCAACCAAAAAAGACCCGGGGGGGCCGGGTCTTGAAAGAAAACAAAGGAATCAGTGGGTTTCGTTTTCCTGCTGACAGGCGGAACAAACGCCATAGAAATAAAATTGTTGACCAACCAGACGATACTTGGTTTCTTTTTGAATCTGGTCGTTGAACTTTGCAGTGTCCAAATCAAACACATCATCAACGCGGCCGCACTCAATGCAACGGATGTGGGCGTGTTCGGAAACGTCGGCGTCGTAACGGAAGCTGTCTTCGCCGGCGTTGAGAATCTGAACCAAGCCGATTTCATGCAAAATATCAATCGTCTTGTATACGGTGGCCAGGCTCATAGTGGGATAACTGGCCTGCAGACTACTGAAAATCATTTCGGCGTTAGGATGTTCCTTGGTATTTGCTAATGCTTCATATACGGCCAACCGTTGGGGAGTCACCTTGAACCCATTGCTGCGGAGTAGATCGGTAATATTTTGTTCCATATTACACTCCTTTTCGTCAATAAATGTGATATTGTCAACCTTTGTTCGGAAAATTCTTATCCATTAATTCTTGCTTCGATTGTATAGTCTGGATAAGTCCCTGTCAAAACAGTTATTTCCAGCCACTGCCGCGGAATCGCCACCACAGAACCAGGCTACGCAACAAAAAATCGAGCACGGTTACAACCCAGACGCCGACGATCCCGAATTGCCAGACATGGACGCAGAGATAGACCAGCGGCATGCGAAAAACCCAGACGCCTAATATTGTAACATACATCGGCCAGCGTGTATCGCCTGCGCCGCGCAAGGCTCCGGCAAATACATAGGCCAGCGCCAGGGTCGGCTGTTCAAAGGCGGCAACCATCACACACAGCGACCCCCAATAAACGACCTGCGGCTCGTCAATAAACAGCCGCGTGAGCGATTCCGCAAATATAAAGAACATTACGCCCATCAGCGACATCGCCACAAACGCCAATCCCGCTGTGATCTTGGTGAAGCGAACGGCGCGGGCAGTTCGTCCTTTGCCCAGCGATTGGGCGACCATCGCCATCACTGCCACGGAAAAACCGAATCCCGGCAAAAACGAGACCGATTCGATCTGGACAGCGATCTGATGCGCGGCAAACTGCACTGCGCCGACGCCGGCAATCATAAAGGTAAAGAACACACGTCCACCCTGCAGCGCCGCCTGTTCAACCGCCGCCGGCACGCTGATTTCTAGGATGCGACGAATAGTGACGGGATGCCAGGCAAAAACAGTGCGCCAATGCAGCTGAATATGCGGATCCCTGGCAATAACCAACATTGCCAAAACACCGCCGCATAGCTGCGCGATCCCCATGCCCCAGGCGACTCCCAGCGGCCCTTGCGCCGGCAGTCCGACGCCAAAGATCAGC
>JBGSKE010000146.1:0-5762 GCA_041741355.1 Negativicutes bacterium
GCCCAGTTCCTTTAGCCACAGGCAGAGCCAGGACCCTTTAAAACCAGTATCGCCTGTCACCAATACCCGTTTGCCGCGATAAAACTTTACCAACTCATCCATGGCGCCGCCTCGCTTTCACACAGACGATTCAACAGCGAATATTCCCGGCTAGTATCCATTGGCTGCCAGAATCCATCATGTTCGTATACCATCATCTGCCCGTCAGCAACCAGTTTGCGCATCGGTTCCTGTTCAAACACCAGATCTTCTTGCTCTGGCAAATACTCCAGCAGTTCACGGCGGCAAACGAAGAATCCGCCGGATATTCGTCCGCCGGCCGCTTGCGGTTTCTCGTTGAATTCCTGCACCCGTCCGCTGGAATCCGCGCTGATCTCGCCAAACCTGCCTGGGGGGCGCACTCCCGTCACCGTCAACAACTTTCCGTGCGCATTATGGAACCGAGCCAGATCGTCCAAATTCACATCACCGACCCCATCGCCGTATGTCAGCATGAAGTTTGCATCATCGCCAATATACTTTAACGCTTTACGGACTCTCGCACCGGTCATGGCATTTACACCCGTATCCGCCAGCGTTACCCGCCAGTTGTCCTCTGCATGGCAAGTGTGGTATTCGATGTTGCGTTCTTTGCCCAATTGAATGGTGAAGTCCCGGGTATGTGTTTCGTAGTTCAGAAAAAAATCTTTGATAATCTGGCCTTTATATCCCAGACACAAGACAAAGTCCCGATGTCCCCAATGCGCATAATATTTCATGATATGCCACAAAATCGGATACCCGCCAATAGGAATCATCGGTTTGGGGATATCGTCGGCCACATCACGGATTCGGGTCCCAAAGCCTCCGCACAAGATAAGCGTTTTCATACTTTTGCCTCCCTCACCAGTTCACGATACAAATCTTCATGTGCCCGAACACAGTCCAACAGCAAAAACCGTCGCAAAAACAGTTCGCGTCCTGCCTGACCCATTTTTTGCCGCAACCCTTCATCTGCCAACAGTGTTGACAACGCAGCGGCTAAAGCTTCAACATCGTAAGGAGTTACAACAAAACCCGTGACACCCTGTTCCACGGCTTCGGCGCAACCTCCTGCCGACGTTGTCACTACCGGCGTTCCGGCACGCGCTGCTTCTTTACTTGTATAGGGAGTCGCTTCTCCGTATAGAGAAGGGACAACCGCAATATCCGCGATACAGTTCAGTTCGTGGATGTCGGTTCGATAACCTAAAAATCGGACATTATCAGAAATGGATAGTTCCTCGGCCAAACTAGTCAAAATTTGCTGCCGTTCAGGCGAAGCTTCACCCGCCACCAACAAAATTGCCTGCGGGAAAGAATGCAGGGCGATCGCAAAAGCCCTGAACAGCTCGGCATGCCCTTTCTGCGGATCTTCAAAACTGCCGGCAACCAAAATGAGCTGGGCTCCGTCCGGCAAACCAAGCGCCGCTCTTTTGGCACTTTTTTCAGCTGAGCTCAGCGCGGCTATATCCTCTAATCCGCAATAGATAGTAGTCACTTTTTCCGGATCAAATCCCCGAAAATCGATAAGTTCCTGTCGCAAAACATTTGACACGATGATGGTATGTTGACAGTACACGGCTATCAGTCGATCCAGCACGATATGGAAAGGATGACGCCAGCTGCGCTTTGCGGGTTCGCTGTGAACAGTCATTACAACATTTTTGACCCCGGCTTTCTTTGCCGCCAGCATAGCAATCAGCCCCGCGTCTTTACCAGGATATCCACCGTTATTAAAATGAAAAACCTCAATGTTCTCCCGGCCTGCTTTGAATCGGGGATAGAAAATATGCCAATTGTGCCAGCTGTCACGAAGCCATTGCAGGGAACATACGCGGAAAAAATAGGCCAGGGTACGCCCCCAGCGCCTCGGGGTAAACAATTTTGGCCGCGAGTCAAGGTATTCCACAGGAACCGAATTGTTTTGCCATTGAGAAGCTCGCTTTTCAAATTCCGGATTTATATCGGTGCAAATATTCGCAGTAAAACCATCCGAAGATAGGCCGCCAACTACATCAAACAGGTATTTTGCGTCACCACCGACTATTTCACAATGTCCAGAATAAAAACAGACGCTAATCTTGCGATTACCCATATTCATTGAACCCCAACGGAAAACATTTTGCGTATCCCTTCATCCTTAAGGTGCATTCCGTCCAGGAAGTCACCCCCGCTTACCTTGCTTGTCAACGGATCATAGGACCCGATAACTCTGATTCCCAAAGACTTTGCCACACTACGGAAATATTGCTCTGCTTCACCAAGCATTGCATAGCGGGAATCAGTCGTCAATACCTTGTAGACATAAGGATGATATGGCGGCAAAAAGAAAATGACTTGCGTTCCATTCGCCTGCAAATCCCCGAGCAAGGCTTCAAACATTTTTTGCGTTTCATGATCCAGTTGATAATACTGGCCAAGCAGATAGACTGGATGGGCAGTTGCATACTGTTGCGCAATGATTTCAACTTCAGCGGCTGTACGTTCGCGTTCTTTTTGAGAATAGCTCACAGTTCCATCTTTACGGCGAATGGGTACATTCGCTTCGTTTTCGTCCGTTGCATAAAAACCGGCTGTGTTTTTCTTTTCCCGTAGCGCCTGCCACGATGCCCGCAAATACGAAATTGAAACCAACTCGGAAAACTTGACAGCCTGATTGGTTATTGTAGTCCAACCAGCATATTGTGGATTCATTCCCAACCGAACTGCAGCAAGATTGTACTCTTCTTCCAGCGATTTCGTCCTCCGATACCCGCCAGCCCGGTTCAACAGCCACGGGTCCAGTCCAATGATCAAAGTGTGCGGGCGTTTGTTTTTCTTCACATACATTTCATGGATCGCGACAAGTTCACCCAGTCCGGCGCCTGAAACAGAGTGGTTCATGAAAGACTTGCCCGGAAATAAATCCTGACTGAGCTGCATGGAACGACTAGATCCCAAAACAATAACATCGCGTGAATTTTTATCATTTTCAATAATGACTCGTTGCAACAATCGCTCATCATAATTGCCGATATTGGCCACATTTTTTCCATTCAACAAATAAGCCGCAACCCCTGTTTCATATTGTCCCCGGCCAAATAAATGGGCCGGATCCACAATGAAATTAAACAGGGCGACGCAACTTAAAAGCAGCGACATAATCAACGCGATTTGGATCAGATGGTTAACCAATAAACTCTTTTTCATAAACCCCACTACAGAAAAGATTTATATTAAAATTGAAAATACAAGAATTCCGAGGCCCGTCCCAGGAAAATAACCGATGATGCCGCCATGATTGCCAGGCAACAGGCCCATACCAGCGATGGTTTCCATGCGAAAAACGCATACCAGGAAGGGCAGGAATATTGCTGCGGGATATTCAAAGCCGGCTTATATTTTCCGGTTATCTCCAACACATTCGGAACAAAAAACGCCAATGATGCGGCAATTGTAAGAAACCCCAATGTTTTGCCCACAGACAAATGAGTAACCGGGAACAGGCTCGCGGCAGAAACGCTGCCGGCGGTGTGAACATTCCCCATCGCCTGCAACATCCGCAGTGCGGTTGATATATCATCGGACCGAAAAAACACCCATGCCACCACGACAGCCAAGAAAGTGATCCCTTGCGACGCAATTTTGCCAATATGGCCCCTGCCAAAAAAAGATATCGATGCCACTTGGCAAAAATATTGCCACGCATGATTCACTACCAAATAAAAACCATGGAGCAACCCCCAAACAATAAACGTCCAGTTTGCACCATGCCAAAATCCGCCAAGGAGCATCGTCACCATCAGGTTAATATATCGACGGCTCAATCCGTGGCGATTTCCGCCCAGCGGAACGTATAAATAGTCGCGTAAATACCTTGATAGCGTCATGTGCCACCGGCGCCAAAAATCAACGATGCTGACCGCCCGATATGGTGAAAAAAAGTTCACAGGCAGCCGGATATTGAATAGTAGCGCTAAGCCAATCGCCATTTCAGAGTAGCCGGAAAAATCAAAGTATATCTGGAAGGTATACGAAAGCGCGCCGATCCATGCTTCCCAGCTTCCCAGGCGGGCGCCCGTTGCCGCCGCACCAAACACTGCCACTGCCGCTTCAGAAAGATTATCCGCAATACAAACCTTTTTAAATAGCCCAAGGATAAAAACAACTGTCCCAACCCCGATGTTCTGCCAATCAACGACCATAATCTCCGGATTTTCAAACTGGGGCATCATTTCGCGGTAATGAAGAATTGGGCCGGCAATCAGGTGGGGGAAAAACGTCACAAACAATACGTAATTCAGCAGACTGTATTCTTCGGCTTTTCCTTGGTACGCATCGACAAGGTAGGCTATTTGGGTAAATGTAAAAAAAGAGATCCCGATGGGAAGGATAATTTCAGGGATTTTTAATCCCAACCCATAAAACGATTCTATCGTGGTTACGAAGAATACTGTGTATTTGTAATAACCCAACGCCAAAAGGTTGCAAAGAATACCAATAAGCAAAAGGTGTTTCCGCCGGGGGAGTTTATCACCCTCCCGACACCGCACAAGTTGATTGCCAATAAAATAGTTGAACAGAATCGATACACCGAGCAAAACAAGATACCGATAGTCCCACCATCCGTAAAACACGAGAGAGCAAAGCGCAAGCCATCTCAGGGCGCTCTGCAGGCGTTGCGTCCGGATTGCAGCGTAATATACAGCTAAGCAAATTGGCATAAAAACAATCAGAAAGAACCACGAATTAAACAGCACCCTGTTTCTCCTTGCAAAAACCAGTTAGAAATATTCTCCGATTAACGATGCCTCAATCCCCGGAACGAACTATCGTGATTAATATAAAGGTTTTTGAAAGCCTGAATCGATTTCAAGCACACTTTCTCATGATAATTTTCCAACAAGCGTTTATTTGCCTCAAACAGCGCTTCATGAAAATCATCATCGCTCAAATCAGTAAAATTTACTGTCAATAAATCCGAATTCACATTTTTGTGATAAAAGTCTTCGATATTTTTAATCATCCCGTGCTTAAGCGCGTAATAATACAAGTCCGATCCTGGATAAGGCGTAACCGGACGAATGGTCCTCAATTGAGCCTGATCATCGTATTTTAACAGGAACTCAACGCCTTTGCGAAGCGATTCTTTGGTTTCGCCATGATTGCCAAAAATAATATTAAACCCTGGACTAATACCTACTGCCAACGTGTTTTCAATACCATCAACAATTTGTTTTACTGTCAATTTTTTATTCATTCTTATTAATGCTTCTTCGTCCAGCGACTCAATACCATAATTGATAAAAACACAGCCAGCCTCTTTCATGAGTTTAAGCAGATCTTTCTGCGCAAAGTTGAGTCTTCCGTTACAATTCCAATTAATATTGAGCTTTGCTTTTATGAAACTCTCGCAAAGGCTGGTTGTTCTTGCAACAGATCCCATTAAAAGTTCATCTACAAAGTAAATGTATGATACTCCGTAATTGCTTTTGAGCATTTCAACTTCTTCAATAATTGCTTCATTGCTTCTGGGGCGAAAGCCTTCATCCATTCGATAACAAAAATTACACCTAAAAGGGCAGCCTCTACCAGATAAAACATACATGCACCGCTGACTTGTTCTGATGTGCGGTTCTCTGGTTAATGTGTAGTGGTCCATCGGAAAAAGATCCCATGCCGGAAAGGGGATTGAATCAACATCTGTGACTGCCGCTCTTTTTTCCGTTTTAACAAATGAACCATTGTGTTTAAAAGCAATT
>JBGSKE010000147.1:0-6553 GCA_041741355.1 Negativicutes bacterium
CCCGTAATTTCATGGCGATGTTCTATTACTTCGCCGTGACTATTATAGCAACGCACATCCGGAAGCCCTTTGGCAATATCATGCAATAAAGCCGCCCAGCGCAAAATCGGATGAGGTCGAATTTCCGCCACCATCGCCAACGTGTGTTCCCACACATCCAGTCGATGAAATCGTTCATTTTGGGCCAGTCCGCAAAGATGTGAAAGTTCCGGCAAGATCGGAATGCTGGCTTGCCTGGAATCATCGCGAACCCGACAAGTTTCGTTCAGGAGTCCCTGCTCCATTAGCACCCGCAAGCCGCGCGGCGCAAATCGCCCCAGTAGCGTCTTATCGATCTCACTACGAACCCGTTCGACTGACAGTCCGTGTACGCGATATAAATTGGGGGGAATCGCCGCCAGTGTCGCTGGATCAATCGAAAAATCAAACACCGCAGCAAATCTGGCTGCTCGAAACATCCGCAGGGAATCTTCTTCAAACCGCAACAAAGGGTTGCCGACCGTCCGAATAATTCCTTGCCGCAAATCAGCTTGCCCGTCGAAATAGTCGATAATTTCACCGGTTTCATCCATTGCCATCGCATTGATGCTAAAATCACGCCGCGCCAGATCTTCTTTTAGGGACGCCGCAAACGATACAGATTCCGGACGGTGACTATCCGCTCCATAAGTTTCGGTCCGAAACGTCGCCACATCATACGGGGCGCCGTCAACCACAACAACCACCACGCCAAAGAATACGCCGGTTTCCACTGTGCGCCAACCCATGGTTTGCGCCGTCGCAATAATCTCTTGCGTATGGGCGGAGGTAGCAATATCAATATCTTGTGGTACGACACCCAGCAAATAGTCACGAACCGCGCCACCCACTACAAAAGCAGCATGACCGGCTTGCCGCAATGCAGTCAAAATCCGCCTCGCCTTTTCGATGTCATTCACCCCGCCATGGTTTATTAGCTATTTTTTCGCCAGCTCAGGCGCTTTCCCCTGCCCTGAATAAAATGATTGTCACGACGCTTGTGCTGCAGGATTTTCTCAAGCAACAGCTAATACTTATTATACTGATATAAATGTGCGATAAAGTTCGATTACCATACAGTTATCCGCGAAGGGAGTCAGCAATATGATTTGTCCGGCCTGTTTTCTTGAAACCTTTGACAATGGGGCTTGCGCTTCTTGCGGCTTTGATGAGAATGCGCCGCTAAGTCCATTGCTGTTGCCGCCTGGCACCCCTTTGATGAACGGACAATACCTTGTCGGCAAAATCCTTGGCAAGCCAGGCGGCTTTGGCATTACCTATCTCGGTTGGGATAGCCAATTGGCAACATTTGTCGCCATCAAGGAATATCTGCCCCGTGAAGTTGCCGGTCGCCATTTTGACCGGTTAACCGTCAGCGCCCATACCGACGCCGACGCAGAACATTTCCGCTATGGGATGGAACAGTTTTTGTTGGAAGCACGCACGCTGGCCCAATTTGACCATCCCAATGTAGTCAGAGTTCGCACTTTTTTCCAAGAGAATGGTACCGCTTACTTAGTAATGGACTACCTGCAAGGAAATAGTCTGCATGACCATCTGACAACAGTGGGGGGCAGAATGTCGGAAAAAACGGCCCTCGACATCATGCTGCCGATTCTGGAAGGTTTACGCGAAGTCCATGCCAAAGGCTTCCTGCACCGCGATATCAAGCCGCAAAACATCTATATCACAACAAATGGCCGCCCGATCCTACTCGACTTCGGTACGGCCAGGCAAGCGATGAGCGGTCTTAATCGCGGCATGACTACCATTCTTACTCCCGGTTATGCACCTTGGGAACAATATCACCGCCATGGCAAGCAAGGCGCCTGGACGGATATTTATGCCTGTGCTGCGACCCTGTACCATCTTGTAACCGGAACCGCACCGCCTGAGGCAGCCGAACGAGTCGCACAGGATACCCTGGCGCCGCCGACTCACCTTTTTCCTGACTTGACACCGCATTTCAGCTTTGCGATCGTGCAAGCTTTATCCATCGACCCGGCGATCAGACCGCAAGATGTCGCCGCTTTCCAGGCAGCATTGGCTGGTAAAAATTCATCGTCAAATCAGTCAGCTGCGTTAGCACCGCCGCAATCGTCCTATACACAGCCCCCCCCTTACCCCGTTAACCCGCCGCCAGTTTATCCGCAGTCGCCACCGCCACCGCCCGTTTGGTCTGCACAGCCCCCTCCTCCCCCAGCAGTCAACTCTGGTTGGCCTGCGCCAGGAGTATCACCACAGGGAACGCCGCAACCTTACCCTGCCTATCAACCCGGCTATGCTCCACCTGCAGCCAAAGCAGGCGGCAAAAGCCGCAAACTGTTGATTGCCGCCGCTGCGGTTATCGTTTTGATTCTCGGCGGCATCGCCGTCTCCTATAGCAGCATGAACGGGCATCAAACCATCAGTCATCAAAATGGCACTTACGAAGGAAATGTCAGCTGGGGACAACCTTCCGGCAAAGGGAAACTGACTTATGCCAACGGTTCGGTGTATGTCGGCGATTTTTCCAGTGGTCTCCGCCAAGGCGTTGGCGCTTTCCGCAACAGTAAAGGCGACACTTATGAAGGACAATGGAAAAACGATCGGTTTGACGGCAACGGCAAACTAACCTTATCTGATGGATCACGCTATGAAGGAACTTTCAAAGATGGCAATCGCCATGGCACAGGAACGCAAATTTATGCGGATGGTCGTCAATATACCGGCGACTGGTCTGGCGACAAGAAAAATGGCAAGGGGGTGCTGACGCAAAAGAATGGGACCAAATATACCGGCCCATTCAAAGATGACCTTGCGGAAGGTGAAGGAACGGTTGTGACGACTCGTGGAGACAAATATGTCGGCAACTTCGTCCGTGGCGTAAAAAGCGGGCAAGGAACTTTCACCTTCGCCAACGGCAACGTGTATCAAGGTTCTTTCGCCAACGATTTGCGCAACGGTCAGGGTACCATGCGTTGGGTCAGTGGCAGTTACTATAATGGCGAATGGAAAAATGACAAACGTCACGGCAAAGGGATTCAGGCCTTGATGAACAGCGGTGCTGTCATCGCGGAGTATGTCGGCGAGTATCGCGAGGACGTCCCGTACAGCCCCAATGGCCAATACCGCGTAGTGCTGAAAAAAGACTCCCGCGCTGTTGTTGCCTCCTACCGCGACGGCTCCTTCTACTGGTAAATAATCGCACCTTATATAGGCATAATGAAAAGAACCGGCTGTCAACCATGACAACCGGTTCTTTTCATTATGCCAGCACGTTTGCTATTACAGGGTTTTTCAGCAAACGCTTACGGCAGTTGGACAAACATGCCTTTGGTAATTTGCTCGATATTGCCATTGGTTACTGTAGCGATTGCTATTTTTTCGCGTACGCTATCGACCCGGATATTGGCCAGCGTGGAGAAACTTACATCCAGCACTTCGCCGGTGCTAGGATCTCTTAAAGCTTCTGCAGTACCGATGGCAAACTCCATCCCCTCGCTAACGCCTTCGCGGGTGCCACGATTGATATAGACATTCCCATCCTTAACCAGGACCACATTGCCGCGCCAGGTGATTTTGGGCAGTTGTTCGATCATCCACTGCACACCCTGCTGTACTGCATTTTCTACTGCCTTGCCAACATTGTCGCTTTTAAATCCGCCAGCGCCTGCCCCCCAACCGCTACCCGAGTAGCCGATGAATCCGCCGGATTTATTTGATTTGCCGACTACGCTTTTTGAGGCCAGTATCTGACCGGTAGAGGTATGAACCATGTACATTGTTACGTTGACTTGGGAATTAGCGCTAGCACCGCCCAGCGTCACTCCGCCGAACGACACCCCGCCGCCGCCGCCGCTGGTATTATTCTGCACATGCGTAATCGCGCCTTTGACCAGTATTTGCGCCGGGGTCATGTTCCCCACACCTGGTGTGATTGCGCCCTGCGCGGTCCGACCGGCTGCCGCCAGATCTTGTTCCGCCATGGCTTCTTTGCGCATATCGGTTTCCGCTAATACGATGAATTTTCCTGTCTGATTGAGGATATCCGTCATAATAATTCCCCAGCCATCTCCGACGTCCCATTGTCCACGGTAACCGGCCCGGTTCTCAAATTTTGATACGGACACTGTGTAACGCAGGCCGCCAGTGGCATTACCAGCCGGCATCGTCGTTGTCGCCGGGGCTGCCATGACCGAAAGCGGTGTCAAACTGACCAACGCCACCATCATGACTACAACCAAAAGTGCAATTTTCTTGTTCATCAAACAAACCTTCTTTCTTTATATGGCTTTTGCTACCAGAGTGATGTAGGTTTTCCTTGCTGGTTGGGCACGACCGGTCCTGGAACAACCGGCGCTACCGATGGTGGGCAGGCAGCCATCGAACTGTACGGTAAAGGACGCTGCACGAGCACCATATAGCATTGCCCTGCTTCCGGACAAAAACCGAATGCCGGCATCCCCATATAGGAGGTCATGCCGGGGGTAACTCCCGACGCAGCGATCGGCAGCATAAGCGCATTCCAGTAGGGATTTCCATTTGTCATCTGCAGCCGATAGTCCTGCTGTAATATGGTCTGCATAAATGAGTTCCAGCCGTTACCGGAGGCGCCCAGCCAAACAACTCCGCCGACAGACGCCGACGCAACAGTGGTCAGACTGACCATACCCAGCAAAATAAGGCAAACCAGCAGTCTGTGCAGCTTTGTGGAATACTTGCGATTCATCGTTTGTCACTCCCTCCGATCATTTTGTATTCATATTGTTGCAAACTACCATAACGATCCCTGTTCACGTTTGGGCGGGGCGGGCGTCGTCGGTTTAGTCGACGGCGACTGAGGTCGCACTGCCGGTTGTTGTCGCGGTTGCGTTGGCGGATCGGTCGGCGGCGCAACTTCCGCCGGCGGCTTAACCTGTTCGGTCGGTTTAGCAGGTGCTGCCGGCGCAGGGACTGTAGTAGCCGGCGGTTTTGTCGTCTCTGTCGGTTTCTGAGCTGGCAATGGTTCAAACGGCTGCTTGTCTGTAGGCTTAATTGTCTGTGCATCCGTCGGTGCAGACTTAGCTGGCGGAGTAGCGACCGGCGCCGTTTTTTTGACGGGTTCATCATCGCCAGACAAGAAATACCAACCGGCAACCGCAATAACCAGTATAATTCCCATCACAGCCAGCCAGCTTGCCGATGATGTTTTCTTTGCCGGCGGCATTGGTGGCATTGGGGTTGCATATACAGGCGGCGGCCCGGGCTGTGGTGTCCGCGCCGGTGGAAACGCCTGATCTGGACTTGCATTGTGGGCAGGATTTTGCATTGGTTCCGGTCGGTTGGCAAACCCGGGCGGAGCTGGCGGCAATGGCGGCGGCACTGGTGTAGCTGCTTGAGGAGGTATGGCCGGAGCAGCGACTGCCGGTATGGAAGACCGACCCCAGACAAGATCTCGGAACATAAATACGTCCTGGGGACGTCCACCAGCCTCCAACGTCAGAGCTTGCATAATCGCCGCATTCAGTCCCGGTGAAACTTCCGGAACCAGATTGTTCAGCGGAATCAACTCATCGATGGCAACCCGCTCCGGTGCGTCCGGGGGGGCATGCCCGGTCAGCAAATAATAGTATGTTGCTGCCAGCGCATAAATGTCTGTCCATGGTCCCTGCTCACCGCGTCGATGATACTGTTCATAGGGGGAAAATCCTGGTGTAAGCACGACAGACAGGCTGCGACTACGTTCGCCCATTGCCTGGCGGGCTGCGCCAAAATCAAGCAAAATCGGTCGCCCAGTCGACGTAACGTAAATGTTTTGCGGCTTGATGTCCCGGTGCAGGAACCCCTTGGCATGAACCTCCTGCAATCCAGCCAAAATCGGCAACATGATTTCGCCAGCTTGCTGTTCGCTAAGACGTCCGCCTCTGGCGATGAGATACTCCGATAGGTTAACTCCCTGCAGGTAGTCCATCACCAGATAAGCTGTGCCATTTTGCTCAAAAAAACTGCGGGTACGGACAACATTCGGATGATCAAAGCGAGCCAATGTCCGGGCCTCCAGCAAAAATTGCTCCAATCCGAACCGGAACAGGCTTGCATCTTCACGGGAATGCGCCATAACTGAAGCGTGGTCCGAGTCACGCCCGGCATAGTCCCGCGGCAGGTATTCCTTTACCGCGACTGGTGTCGCCAGATTGATATCCCAACCAAGGTAAGTAATCCCGAAGCCACCCGGTTTCCCTAGAACTTTGCCTACGACAAACTGACCATTCAGAACGGTCCGATAAGGAAGTACCAAGGGGGTTCTGCGTTCGGCTTCATCATAACCGCAAAAAGGACAAACCGCTACCGAGCCCTTTTCCGCGAAACAACCCGGGCAAAGCATATCCCATGCTTCCATCAGCTACACTCCTTTTGCGGCATACCGGCAAGCCTTATTTATCAGTGGGTTCCTCTTTTGTCTGATCCCAGTTGAATTTCTCGCCGCACAGTGACACGAACATCAGCTGTGTTTCGCCCAGTTCAACGATATCATAGGCTTTGATATCGGACGCTTGAATCACTTCATCGCCAT
>JBGSKE010000148.1:0-2194 GCA_041741355.1 Negativicutes bacterium
ATTCTGCTGGTCTCGCTCAATGGTCACTTCGATTTGTTCCATAAAAGCACTGCTACCTTTTCCCGATCAATCGCTCGAAATCTTCATAGGAAGCAAATCCCGCCAATCTTTTACCCTCGTAGAGATGGGTGGGAACAGCAGTTACCCGCAACTCTCCCGATAGTCGCCAGTCGGCATCGACTGCAGCAGCAAAGCTCCTTGTTTCGATAACCGTGCGCGCTTCCTCAGCCGGAAGTCCTATTGATTGTGCAATGGCAACCAGTTCGTCAATTAACGCGATGTTGACGCCGTCGACGAAAAAGGCCCGGTAGACGGCATGATGGAACAAATCGCCGGCCCCTTGAGATGTCGCCCATTTCCCTAGCTCCTGAGCGCGTCTGCTGTTATACGTGCGTGACCGCAGCTTTAGAGGAAGGCCCTCCGCTTCAGCAACCTGTGTGAGTCTGGTCTGCATGTCGGCAATCATCGCCTCGCGCCCGGCAAACATCTCTGACAGCTCCATCCCTTCCTCCGGTGTTTCCGGGTGCAGGGGGAATACTCTCATCTGCAGTGCAACTCCGTATTCCTTTTGCAATCGGGTGGTACGCCCGGCACCGAGGTAACACCAGGGTCAGACGTAGTCGAAGAAAACTTCCATAACCGGCACGTTGCTCATAGTATCCCCCTTTTCAGTTATCCCACTGATTCTGCATATTTTATGTAATGTTGCAAATTATCGTTTTGAATATTAGCGTAACCCTGAATATCAGGTCAAGCGGATCAGCAGAAATATACCGATCATGGTGATACCGATGGCAAGTTTGCCGGCTACACCTATGGCCAAACCCACGACGGTTCCAAAGCCGGCCCTTGACGCCTCATCCAGGCTGCGTTGTAACGACAGTTCACCAATCACTGCCCCCACAAATGGCCCGAGTAGAATTCCCGGAATTCCGAGAAACATCCCTGCCAGACCGCCCAGAGCGGCGCCTGCCATGGCTCTGCGCGACCCACCATACTTTTTAACACCCAGGATTGATGCAACAAACTCCACCACATAGGTCAATGCCGCCATTCCTGCCAGGAGCAGTAGCGACCACACACCAATGTAGCGGAAACCTTCTGCCCATGCCCCAAGGAGTAATCCTAGATACAACAGCGGCGCTCCGGGTACCAGCGGCAGTAACAGCCCCGCAAGACCAGTTAAGGCCAGGATTGCGCCGATGATCCAGAGTAGCACTGATTGATCAGCCATTAGGTCCAGCCTCCGTTTCTTCCTTGATAGCGTCGGTCCAGATCGCGCCGGAAGTGCGGCCAAATGCATCATCAAGTTCATTCTCAAAAAGAAGCAATTTGTGTGCAAACCGGTTTTTGGGGCTTAACCAAATAATATCATTATAAATAATGGGGGCGATGAGCCCCCATTATTTATTGGCACTTTTCTGTTACTCGCGGAACAGCACTAAGTCTATGGAAGTTGATCACTAAGTGCCGGATCAATTTGTGTCTGAACGGCAGGCGGTTTTTGCCATTTGCCCAGAGCAATGGACTCAATGGCCGCCGCCATTCCGAACGAGAAGACACTGAACACCAGCGGCAGCCCGTGAATGCCAAGCAGATCGTAGAGAAACACTTTTATTCCGCCAACTACGGTGACGAAAATAGCAACATTGCGGATTTCCTTGTTCTGGCGAAAATACGCCAACACGATCAGCGCAATTACCGCAACATTTATAAAAACTGACTGTCCAGAGCGAAATATATCGCGCTGTATTTCTGCCGGGAGGTTCTGCAGCGCCTGAAACAGTGCGACTCTAACAAAGAAGAAGCCACAGGCAAGGCCGCCAAGCATAAGCAACACGGCACTCCGATCGTTGCGGTCAAAAGCGTCAAAAAGTGCTGAAGACGCCGGGACAGGCCAACGCCGGCACCATTGGTAATGGTACAGCACTATGACGGACAAAAGGAGTGCGGGAAGCATGTTGATGGCGTCCGTTGCTCCCGGACTTTCACCGCGAAGTACGAAGACAAGCGCGACACAGGCGTAAATGTTCATCAGATATGTAGTGCCCCGCACACCGCCATTCTCCCAGACACGAGAGACAATCGCCATGGTTATGGCCACGAGAGAGATCGCAGGCAATGACATAACAAATGAGCCGGTTGCTGCCGGCAGCGCAAGGGCGAGCAGTACTCCCGCGGCAATTGCAAAGGT
>JBGSKE010000149.1:0-2533 GCA_041741355.1 Negativicutes bacterium
GCCTGTCTGCCGCCTTTGGCTCCGAGCCAGGTGAGAGTTCCCGCAAAATTGGCGCGTATCTGATGAAAACAACTTTCCAGGGGAACTGTATCACATCCGCTATGTTTCTGACTTCGGTGGCGCCAAACTCATTGTGCGCCGCCATGGCGATGCAAGTTGCCAAAGTGGATCTGAACTGGGGAACCTGGGCGCTTGCCGGTATCGTTCCCGGCTTGATCGCTCTAGCATTGGTTCCCTACATTATGTATAAAATTTACCCGCCGGAAATTGACAAAACTCCGGAAGCAAAAGAAATCGCCCACAAGGAACTGGAAAAAATGGGTCCGATGTCTTTCGGCGAAAAGGTCGTCGCGGGGGTATTCGTGTTGGCGTTGGTTTTATGGGCGACGTCCAGCTTTACCAAAATGAATGCAACGGTCGTTGCGATGGTTTGTGTCGGTGTGATGCTCATTTTCCATGCTATTGAATGGCAGGATGTCCTCGAAGAAAAAGGCGCCTGGGATACGTTGATGTGGATGGGTGCGCTGATCAGTCTGGCAGGTGCGCTAAACAAGGTTGGCGTCATTTCCTGGTTTGCCAAAATGGTTTCTGGCGGTCTTGCTGGAATTTCGTGGCAGGTGGCGCTTGGGATCTTGTTATTGGCTTATATGTATTCCCACTATGCTTTCGCCAGTTTATCGGCGCATGTCACTGCGATGTACGCCGCATTTTTGGCGGTTGCGGTCGGAACCGGAGCACCGCCTTTTCTTGCGGCGATGAGCTTGGGTGTAATATCTGGATTGATGGGCGGAATTACCCATTATGCGACTGGACCGGCGCCGATTTATTATGGCGCGGGCTACATTCCCCAGGGAACTTTCTGGGGCTTGGGTTTTATCATGTCCGTCGTCAACCTGATTGTCTTCATTGGAATCGGCGGAATCTGGTGGAAGGTTTTAGGTCTCTGGTAAACGGCGCGTTGTCGTCGGTACTTGTAATAAGATAAGTCTATGCAGTGACAACTGGCTATGCCTTGGTTTGAGAAAAGTTGTAGTTACGAACGTTTCTGCATCCAAGGTATAGCCAGTTTAAATAATCAGGAAAGAAGGGAAGAGTATGCGAGAACTGCAGGTGTCGACAATCACGGAGGCCGTTGCCCAACTGGCCAAGCAAGCCAACTGTTATCTGCCGCTGGATGTTTATGAGGCGTTTCAGAAAGCACGCGCCAATGAACCTTCCCCCAGTGGACAGGAGATTCTGGGCCAACTGTTGCAGAATGCCGACATTGCCCGAAACGAGGACATGCCGATCTGCCAGGATACCGGCCTGGCAATCGTATTTGTCGATGTCGGCCAGGACGTGCACCTGACCGGCGGCGCGCTGGACGAGGCAATCCATGCAGGAGTTGCCAAGGGTTATGTAGAATACTATTTGCGTAAATCGGCTGTGGCTGAGCCGTTGTTTGACCGCACCAACACCAAGAACAACACACCGGCGGTCATTCATACCCGGATCGTGCCTGGCGATAAAGTGAAAATCAAACTGGCTCCCAAAGGCGCCGGCTCGGAAAACAAGAGCGCGCTGAAGATGATGGTGCCGGCCGATGGCGTGGCCGGCGTGAAAAAATTCGTGGTCGAAGTGGTCAAGGCAGCCGGTTCCAACTCCTGCCCGCCGATGGTAGTCGGCGTCGGTCTCGGCGGCACGATGGAGATGGCGGCGATTTGCGCCAAACGCGCCGCAGCCCGTGACATCGAAAGCCGTAATGTCGACCCTCGTTACGCGGCGCTGGAGCAAGAACTGCTCGAGCTGATCAATAAGACCGGCATCGGCCCGCAAGGACTCGGCGGTCGGACTACCGCACTCAAAGTGAATATTGAATGGTATCCCACACATATCGCCAGCCTGCCTGTCGCGGTCAACATCAACTGTCATGCGGCCCGGCACGCCGAAGTAGAGTTGTAGGGAGGAGTGGGAAAGATGGCAAAACAACCGATTCGTATCACTGCGCCGTTTGATGAATCCGTCGCCCGCTCGCTGAAAGCCGGCGATAGCGTATTGATTTCGGGAACGATCATCGCCGCCCGCGACGCTGCGCACAAACTGATGGTGGAAGCGCTGGACGCGGGGCAGCCGTTGCCTGTCGATCTGAAAAACCAGGTCGTCTATTATGTCGGTCCGTCACCGGCCAAACCGGGCGAGCCGATCGGCGCCGCCGGTCCGACCACTTCCGGTCGGATGGATAGTTACACGCCCCGCCTGATTGAACAAGGGCTGCGCGGCATGATCGGCAAAGGCAATCGTAGCCAGGCCGTCATCGACGCGATGAAGAAACATGGCGTAGTCTACTTTGCCGCAGTCGGCGGCGCCGGCGCCCTGATCGCCAAGCGGATCAAGGAATACAATGTCCTGGCTTACGGCGAATTGGGGCCGGAAGCGGTCGCCAGCATGACGGTGGAAGATTTTCCTGCGATCGTGGTCATGGATTCGGACGGCAAGGATTTTTACCAGGTCGGCCAGGCGCCGTACGTTCAGGAATAGTCGGTCCAAAAGCAAG
>JBGSKE010000150.1:0-4786 GCA_041741355.1 Negativicutes bacterium
TCGTCATGGTGGCGGTGCCCATGCCGAGAAAGAAAGGTCCCAGCGCCAGATGCCAAGGGATATTCATTTCTTTAAACAGTGGCAGTGCGATGGGAATCAGAGCGAAGGCGACGACAAACAGGTTGATTCCCCCATAGGTAAGAACAGAAGTAATCAACCAAACGGCAACAAGAACGTAAAAAGGCTTGTTGGGACCAATTGCTTTTAAAATGGATACGGAGATGCTTTTAGCGGCCCCGGAATCATCCATATATTTGGCAAAGATGGATGCTCCCAGAAAAATCAGGTAAAACCGCTTGGCATAGCTGATAAATCCGTTCATATAGGGTCCATACAAGCTCTGTAATACATCCATGCCGGAGAAAAGGCAGACTAAGGTCGCGGCAACGGGGGCAATGATGATAATATGCCACCCCCGCAAAGCCAAAAATATCAAAACCCCTAGAGAAACGGCGATGCCAAGAACACTCATGTCCACAAAATTGCCCTCCTCACCTATTTTGTTTGGCTGATAGCTTTGTTGTATTGATTTCCGCCGGTTAGAATTTGACTTTGTCCTGACCTTTTAATCCAAGCATTTCACGTGTTTCATCCGAAGTCGCCGTTTCGATACCGAGTCGGTCCATGATTTCCTTCATCTGGACCACTTGTTCCGCATTGGACTTCGCCAAAACGCCGGGGCGCAGATATAAGCTGTCTTCAAGGCCCACGCGAACATTTCCGCCCATTGCCAGAGCCGTTGTGCACATTGGAAACTGATTTCGACCAGCGGCCGCAACCGACCAGTGGAAATCGCCGATTAGCTCTCGGGCGGTTTTGACCAGATAAGCGAGGTTGTCGACGGTTGCCGGCATTCCACCCAAGATGCCCATGACGAATTGCAAGTAAGGCGGGGTTTTGACAATGCCCTGTTTGATGAAGTAAGCAATGTTGTTGACCATAGCCGTGTCATAAATCTCAAATTCCGGTCTGGTACCCGATTCATTCATTGTGCGGCAGTACCGTTCCAACGCTTTGAATGAATTGGCAAATACCATATCATAGGTTCCTTCCAGATAAGGAATCTCCCAGTCGTACTTGGCGCCGATTTTTCGTACCGAGGCGGCCGCCGGGGTGAGGACGAAGTCTACGGAACCGGCGTTCAGCGAGGCGACTTCCGGCTGAAGAACGGGAATGGGCGCAATCCGTTGGTCCAGAGTCATTCCCAAAGCGCCACCCGTCGTGATGCAGATGATCACATTGCAACGCTTGTTAATTTCGGACACGATTTCTTTCATTGCATTAACTTCCGGGTTGGGCTTGCCTTCTTTTGGCTCCCGGGCATGGATGTGGACGACGGCAGCGCCTGCTGCGTGGGCTCCTACTGCATCGTCAATGATTTGTTGCGGCGTTACAGGCAGATAGGGAGACATTGCGGGGGTATGAATTCCACCGGTGATCGCACAAGTAATCCAGACTTTTTTGGCCATTTTCAACACTCCTTCTTAATTTTTACATTGTGCCGATTTGAGTTGGGATGATTAAGCAAGCTTCTGTTTTTGACTGGATTTCTTCGACGGTTACATTGGGCGCCAGTTCTCGCAGGACGATACCAACGGGAGTCACTTCCATAAATCCCAATTCTGTCACGATATAGTCAACTTCACTGATGGCCGTTAAGGGCAGCGTGCATTCTTTCAGAATCTTTGGCGCGCCATCTTTGGCAGTGTGCTCCATGGCGATGATCACTTTTCGCGCTCCAGCCACCAGATCCATTGCACCACCCATGCCAGGGACCATCTTGCCGGGAATCATCCAATTGGCCAGAGACCCCTTTTCGTCGACCTGCAAAGCGCCAAGGACGGTAGCCGCCAAATGGCCGCCCCGTATCAAGGCGAAAGACATACTGCTGTCAAAGCAGGAACCGCCTGGCAGGATTGAGGCGGGTTGTCCACCTGCATTTACTAAATCTTTATCTTCTGATTCCTTATCCGGCGTTGGTCCCAAACCAACAAAACCATTCTCGGAATGCAGGAATATGTTTGCGTCGGCAGGCAGATAATTCGCTACTGAAGTAGGAATTCCAATCCCCAGGTTGACCAGATCGCCCGCCTGAAACATCCGGGCGACCCGTTCAGCAATAATGGTTCGTGCGTCGCTCATGACTAATCCCTCCTATCCTTGAATGATCATATTGACCAGTACGCCCGGAGTCATGATTTCATCAGGGTCGAGCGTTCCAGTCTCCACTATTTGTTCGGCTTCGACAATTACAAAATCGGCGGCCATAGCCATCAATGGATTAAAGTTGCGTGACGAGCGCCGATAGACTAAATTGCCAAATCTGTCGGCTTTTGCAGCTTTGATCAAGGCAATATCTGCATGTAGCGGCAATTCCAGAAGGTATTTTTTGCCGTCTATTTCCTTCGTTTCTTTGTCTTTTTCCACCAGAGTGCCTACTCCCGTGGGGGTAAGAACTCCGCCCAGGCCAGAGCCGCCACACCGAATTTTTTCGGCTAAACTGCCCTGTGGCGTCAGTTCCACGTCGAGTTCGCCTGCATGCATCTGGCGACCGGTTTCCGGATTGGTGCCGATATGAGAGACAATCGCTTTGCGAACTTGCTTGTTGACAACCAGCTTGCCGACGCCTTTCCCGACATAGGCAGTGTCATTGGCGATAATGGTGAGTCCGCCAACGTTTGATTCAACCAGGGTGTCGACTAAAGTTTCGGGAGTGCCCACAGCCAGAAACCCGCCGATCATCAACACCTGGCCGTAGGAAAACAGCTTGGCGGCTTCTTGTTTGGTGCTAACCTTGTTCATGCGTTCTATCCCTCCCCCAATGATTCTTGAAAAATACAACTGTCCTATTTCGGGTGTAATGCAAGAAATATGCCACTATGATTTTGTCGTGAAAGGCCCGCAACTACGGCAGTTAGCAAGTGGTCAAATCGAAACTGTAGGTTTTTCCCGAAAAATGTGTCGGTTTATTCCGACAATTAATTCCGGATAGGGCAACTTGCATGGAAACTTATGGTGATTTAATAGGCAAGATTGGCTTCGGCACAAAAATTGCATCTGAGATCAATGTGGGGCAGTATTCGTCAAATAACTATGAAGGGAGTTTATTATGTTCAATGAATCTACAATCAAATTGCTTGTCATTAACCTGGGGTCAACTTCAACCAAAATCGCAGTGTATGAGAATGAACAGGAAATTCACCGAATTACGCTGAATCATGTTGCGGAAGACCTTCAACAGTTTAGTAATGTTTGGGAGCAATACAGTTTTCGTCGCCAACTGATTGCTGATTGGATTCAAGAACAGGGTTATCGCTGGGAAGATTTTAAAGCCATAGTTAGTCGCGGCGGTATCATGCAAGCGATTACCAGCGGAGTGTATCGGGTCAATTGGCAGATGATGGTGGATATTAAAAATGGCCAATCAGGGCAACATGCTTGCAATATTGGCTGTCAAATCTGTTATGATTTATCCTGCGATCTAGGAATTTTGCCGATTACGGTTGATCCTCCGGCAACCAATGAAACGCTGAGAATCGCCGCTTATTCAGGAATTCCCGAAATTTGGCGTAGTGCGCGGTTTCATCTGCTGAATCAAAAAGCCACTGCAAGGAAACTGGCTGCCGAACTTAACAAAGATTATGAAAATCTCAAAATTGTCGTGGTGCATCTGGGTGGTGGAATTTCTATCGCGGCTCACCATAAGGGAAAAGTGTTCGATGTTAATAATGCTCTGGATGGCGATGGACCTTTTTCACCTGAGCGTTCTGGCGGGTTGCCTGCCGGCGACTTAATCCGGTTATGTTTTTCCGGCCGGTTTTCTGAAGCGGAATTATTGAAACGGGTTAATGGTCAAGGTGGATTAATGGCTTATCTGGGGAGTACGGACGGACTGGAAATTGAAAAACGCATCAAAGAAGGCGACGATAGGGCCGAGGAAGTGATCGAAGCCATGGCCTTCCAAATTGCCAAAGAAATCGGTGCTGCGGCGACAACCTTGCGCGGTGATGTTGAAGCGATTTTGTTGACGGGGGGGTTGGCCAATTGGTCTCGTTTGGTAAGCTTAATCAAGGAACGGGTTTCATTCCTGGCGCCCATTTATGTGCGTCCGGGCGAAAACGAACTGGAAGCGCTTGCACTCGGGGCATTGCGTTGCCTCCGCGGCAAGGAACCATTGCGGGAATATCCCGGCGTAACGACAGTTTAGCTGCAGCTTTAGCTTGCGACAAATGATGGCAACTTGGAAATGAAAAACGACATTCAACTCATTGGGCTACATTTCAATGAGTCGCTGCCGTTTTCTGATGTTTCAATCACTATATATAAACAAATGGAAAATAAAATATCGATGTAATATACTTGTTTTGAAAGGGGGGATCTTTTCTTGCATACGAGAGAACTGGGATTGATTATGGCTGAAGTTCTGGAGTCCTTATCCGGAGCAATAGTGGTCGATAATAAGGGCGATATCGTTTACGTTAACAAAAAATACGCCGAGATACTAAATGTTGACGCTGTGAAGGTTATCGGACGACCTGTTAAAGATGTAATCCCCCGAACGCGGATGCCAATCGTGGTCAAAACAGGGCAAGAAGAGATCGGCTCTGTTTTTGTGTTAAAAAATGGTGATACCATCGTCTGTAATAGAATCCCTATCCGCGACAAGGAAAAAGTTGTTGGCGCCGTAGCGTTTACTACCTTTACCAAGCTGGATGAGCTTACAACCTTCATGAAACAGATCCAGCGCCTTAGCCTCGAAGTAGACCTGTACAAGAAGGAACTGGGC
>JBGSKE010000151.1:0-1721 GCA_041741355.1 Negativicutes bacterium
GATTTGTCGGTCACTGGGGATTTCCCGGGCGAATTGAATGCCGGCGGAATCAATGGCGAACAAGCTATCGAAGCGGGAATTTGTCTTGGCGGTTGCTATCAGTAGGTTTCGCACGCTAATCGGCTCCAGCGCTTTTGTGGCCGGAAATTCACTGATCGCACCCATTAGTTCGCGCGTATCGTCAAGATACAACTCAAGCTGGTTGGCCAACTGTTGCGATATTTGAATATTGCCTTCAATCAGTTCCGTTCGGGCCGTAGCCGTACTCAGGAGCATGCTGGTCAAACCGGCGATTGCTGCCGGCAGCAGAGAAAACAGGATGAATAGGGATAATAAGCTGAACTTCAAGCTTTTTCCTGCGAACAAACTATTCACGTCCCATTAGTTACTGCAGTGTGGGCACATACTTCTTGAAGATATAAGTCCAGACCAGTTCGTTGATCGAATCGGGGGTAACCCGCTGCGTTTCACAGGCAAACGTATTGCGCATCCGCGAGCCGTCGGCGAACACATACCAGAGTTCTTTTACGCAAAACTGCTTGTTTTTGCGGTATTGGCTGAAATATAGGATTTCGGGCACTTCTTTGTTGAGGACAATTTTAGGCGGCGAGTAGGTCCATTTTTCCCAGATCTCAAATTTATCCAGGGATGTAAAAATGGCCGGAACTTCTTGCAAGGAATCCTTATCGATATAGCCGCCAATGAGGCTGCCATCGTTTGCCTGTCCGAGTTTTGTCCAGGTCGCAGCTTCGCAACCGGCGCCAAGCAGCAAGAAGGACAGGATAAATACAACCGTTGTCTGTTTGAGCCATCTCATCTGATTTCCTCCCATCGAACAGAAATAATGTGTCGACGCGATTTAGTCGGTCGGTCTGACTTTGCCCATGATCGCCAAAATTTGCAGGACCGCGCGCTGAACTGAACCGGTATTTTTGACGACATGATCGGCGATTTGCCAGTTGTCATATTCGCCATTCGCTTCAGCTAGATCAATCCGCGCCTTGACGGTTTCAAGCTTTTCTCCGTTCATCATGAACCGGCTGAAAATTGTTTCCTTGTCGACCAAAATGAAGATTGATTCCAGGCGGTCGCCAATCAATTTTTTTAATTGATCGAAGCCGCTGCGATCAATGTCGACGGTGCAAGCCGGATATTCATGCGTTTTTCGGGAGACTTCTTCTTTCGTCAAACCGAACTGGTGTCCGTTGTAGTGTATCCGTTCAAAAGGGCGGGCCTGGGCAAATTGGTCGTTATCAACGAAATAATAATCCACGCCATCCTGCTCGCCGGGTTTGGCCGGGCGAGTGGTGTGACTGACCAGCATCGGTACGCCCTGGCTGCGGAGTTCCTTCACCAGTGCGGATTTGCCGGAACCGGCCGGACCAATCAGCGCATACACCTTGTTGATAGCAATCTCCCCCTTTCTTTACTCGGATGCATCGCAACGACGCAGGACTTGGCGCTTGCATGTGGAATATCGTTACAGAATAAGATTGCTAATAATCTTCGCTTTCGGTAGGGCCTTATTCCTGCCTGGCGCATGAGATTTGTTAAACGAAAAACGGGCAACCCGAAAAAAGGATGAGAAGTGCATGATGATCGAACTTGCAATAAAGGCGCCGGAGTGTCTGCGAATCGCCGGCGGCATAGACCCGGATAGCTGCTTTGGCTGCAACCAGGAGTGGTATGGAACTGATTGGCCAAATGAACACACTGCGCAA
>JBGSKE010000152.1:0-6859 GCA_041741355.1 Negativicutes bacterium
GCCCAGACCAGCCTGGTCACCGTAGAGCTCGGCAAACTTTTCTGCCAGCAGCGGAATATCTGCTTTTCTTTCGCGCAGCGGCGGCACTTTAATTGGGATCACATTCAGCCGAAAGTACAGGTCCGAACGGAAGCTCCCCGCTTTCACCAGTTCTTCCAGATTATCGTTGGTGGCTGCCACGATCCGTACATCGACTGGGATGGTGTCCGCGCCGCCCACCCGCTCAAACTCTTTTTCCTGCAGCACCCGAAGCAGTTTTGCCTGGGCCGGCAATGACAACTGACTTATTTCATCGAGGAACAGCGTCCCTTTGTCCGCCAGTTCAAACTTGCCTTTCTTGCCGCTTTTGCGCGCACCGGTGAACGCGCCTTCTTCGTAACCGAACAACTCCGATTCGATCAGATCCTGGGGAATCGCCGCGCAGTTCAGTTTAACGAACGGATAATGGGCCCGGCGGCTTTCCTGGTGCAGAGCATGTGCGACCAATTCCTTGCCGGTGCCGGTTTCGCCCTGGATCAGCACCGTCGATTTTGCCGAGGCTGCTGCATGAAGGATAGTCGCCCGAATTTCCTTGGCCGCAGCGCTGTTGCCGACGATATCATTCAAGCAATAACGTGCGCCGGAGTACTTTTTCACCTTTTCCTTATAATAATCGAGCTGGCTCTGTAGCTCCTTGATTGATTCGAACAGTTTTTCGGCGACTTCGAACACCTGGTAGGACATTGCGCCAATCACAGCCCCGTCCTTGACGAGAGGCAGCCGGTTGCAGATGAGCGGTTTCCCCTGGTGATAAAACACATCGCCCCAGATCGGCCGACCGGTTTCCACTACCTGCGGCAACTTGCTCGTCGACACGACATCTTTGATATCGCAGCCGATCAGTGCTTCTGGGTCCAGCCCCTTGGACCGCGCATATTTTTCCTCGATAAAAACGATGCGGGACAAATGGTCCACCACGACCAGCCCCCACATGTGAGCGAACACTTGCTTCATGATATCGCTGTGCTTTGCCATTCGCGCTCCCCCCATCCCTATTCACATTATCATAAAACCGCCTTGATGGGTAGGCGATTTGATTTGGCAATGCAGAAAAATGCCAATCGTTTGAAAACTGGGCAGGATTCATGAAGAAAATAGGGAAGATTAAAAACATGGCTGCGAGTTTCTCGGAGGTGAGTGAGCAGGTGAACGGTTCGTCAAGGCTCAGCCGATTCGTATGGCAGGCCGTGGAGTTGCCGCTGGAATGCGTCATATTGCTGATCGGCGGCATGACGCTGGCGGTTACCGGCTGCTTGCTTTTCGCCGTTGCGAGCGGCAACCTCCCTTACTACGAAAACGGGTTTTTCGGACTATTGCTGGTCGTTTTTTCCCTGCAGACAATCACGTTGGGAAAGACGCCCTTTGGCGAGATGCGGCGTTCCCGCAGATTGCTGGGTTTTGGCCTTGCCGTGGGCGCCATCGGCATCGTCACCGGCGTCATTCCCGCATTATTAGCTCCGCTACCCCGGATGCTGCTATTTTTCTGTTTCGGCCTGGGCGGCTCGGCGCAGCTGCTGCGGCTATACCACGACGAAACCAGGCTGCGAGTCTGGCTGCAATACGGCGGCATTTTCCGCCACCTGGCCTGGGCTTGTTCCTCAGTATACTCACTTTCGGCAATAGTTGGTCTGCTGCTCTTGATACAGCCGCCGTTGCCAACATCCCTCACCGCGACGATCCTTTTTTTGTTCGGCTGCTCGGTCCTTTGTCTGGCCGGTGTGCTGCGTCTGGTGTACCGCGTTTATCCTGCGTCGCCCGCGTCCATCGCGGCAGATGCCGGATTGACTTTTGAACAGAGCATGCTGCTTTTCACTGGCGTATTCATGGTACTGCTCGGCCTGTTGCTTGTTCCCGTGTCGCTCGGCTTGCTTCCCTTTGCGGCTAATGCCCAACTGGGCCTACTCATGATCATCTTCGCCCTGCAGATGCTCGCTGTAGGAAACACGCCGATCGGCCCATTTCCTCGCCGTTCCTGGTTCATGGTCAGCTTGGGACTGCTGTTTGCACTGCCTGGCATCATCTCCTGCAGCATTCCACATTTGCTAGTCGCCCCGTTGACCGTCCTCGTCGGCGTGCTGAACCTGCTCGGCGGACTGCTGCCGTTGGGCAGCGGATTGCTAAGCACCGCAGGAACAGGCGCCGGCAACGCCGTCCATCCCCTACTCAAAAATCTTACCCGCACGCAGCTACTGTTAAATCTGCTTTCGATCCTGTTCGGCGCATCCATGCTCGTTCCCGGCATCATCCCCGGACTGTTGAGCGGCGTGATTCTTGCCCTGAACGGCGGTGTGCTGCTGTATTTGCTCCGTCTGCTCATCTGCCTGGCCGTGCTTGCGCAAAAATAAACCACTATTAAAGTATATAGGAGGCGTATGACATGAAAGCGTATTTCGAAGGCAAAATAGCCGTCGTCACCGGCGGCGCATCAGGCATTGGGCTCGCACTGTGCGAAGAACTGTTGGCTTTGGGGGCCGGCGCCGTGATTCCGGCGGACCTGAACGAAGCGAAACTGCATGCGGAATCCGGTCGGCTCACCGCCGCCTATCCGGGAAAAGTACTCGGCATCACTGCCGACGTCACCAACCAAGAGAGCGTATCGACCCTGATTCAGCAGGCAGCGGCGTTTGGCGCTGGACGCATCGACCTACTGTTCAACAATGCGGGGCTGGGGTTGACCAAATCATTTGACGAAGCGACAGACGCAGACTGGAAGTTTGCCTTCGATGTCAACTTTTTCGGCGCTTTGTATGGAATCCGCGCCGTGTTGCCGTTCATGCGCGCCAATGGTGGCGGCCACATCGCCAATACCGCCTCAGGCATCGTATTCTCGCCAATGCCGTTCCAAACCATGTACAGTGCGACCAAAGCGGCGCTGATGGCACTGACCTCTTCGCTGCGCAGCGAATTGTGGGATGAGAATATTCGTTTTTCCACCGTCATTCCCGGCACCGTGGCCACCCCCATTTGGGACAAGGCCGGCGGTGCGCCGGCCAGCGCCATTACGCCCCAGCAGTCGGCGCAAGGGATTTTGCAGGGAATCGCCGCCAACGAGCGAATCATCATCCTGACCGAAGATGACCTAAGTGGTGCAAAATCAGGTTTCTTGCCGGAATATCGGCAACAGGTCGACGCCTACTTTGTGAATGTCGCCAGGCAGAGACGCAGCGGCAACACTAAAGCGATTTAAAAAAAACGACGATGTCGCTCAAACCGACGTCGTCGTTTTTTACCGCAATATCGTATAATCCAGGATGGGTTCCTAACACTTTCCTCCCTCATAGCTTCCACGCCAATTCTATTAAAGCGCAGGCGTGAACGGTGAGACCGCGCTACCCCGTCCCGACATTCCATGGCATTGGCTAGCAACGAACATAAGCAGGACCGCGATCCCTATCGGAAAGGAAAAACGCCGAAATATGTTCCGTTTCATATTTCACGGCCTCCCATTGCATGTCAATTTTGCGAATAATTCGTCATTTTCTGTTATTTTATCATACCTGCCTGCACTATTCTATTGACCCTCTTGATCCGCAGAAGCTGGCTTTTCCTCCCACCATTGCCGCGCCAATTCGACCGCTTTGCCGCCATTGATCGCGTAACCGTCTGCGCCAATTTTTTGGCACAGTTCCGGCTCCAGCGCAAAGATCGGCCCACCCACCATGATTTTTATTCTTTTCAACATTTTGTCCGCCCTGATCTCCTCGATGATGCGACGGACATCTTCGATATTAAACGGAACCACAATGGAAACACCGAGTAAAAATGGCGGATCCTGGCGAAGCAGTTTTAGTAGAGCCGCTGCTGGCGAATTCGCCCCCAGGTAGTCAACTTGCCAGCCATCCATTTCCAACTGATCAGAAACCATCCTGGCTCCCACTTCATGGTATTCGTTCGGCGCAGCCGTGATCACCGCTTTGCCCTTGTCGGAGTCGCCTAGTACAAAACCACCATACATCGCCGCCATAATCCTCATCGAAATCGCGGTAGCCATGTGTTCCTGCACCGCCGAAATTTCGCCCTCTTCCCACAGGCGACCAATCTCATACAGCGTCGGCGTTATCACTTCCTGATAAAGCTTGGCCAAGTCCTCGGGCGAATGCACCGATTCCACCGCCAGCTCAATGCAGGCGCGGTAATTGTTATTCAGCATATGCGTAAGCAACAGCTGCATCTGCTTGCGTGAATCGAAACCGGCAAAAAACGTCGCATAGGCCGCGGAATCGGCTAATTCGCAAAAATCCTGATGATGCATCAGCAACCACTGGTACACTCGATTTATCTCTTCAGCCGCTGCCGGTTCCAGATGGTTGGCGACCGCGCGCTGCCAGGCGCGCAATTCCCGGGGGAAATAATCGTAGGAAAAGCCGTGTTTGTGGTAAGAACGGTAAGCCCAGACCACGATCTTGGGCAGCAACGTATAGGCGCTATGGCGAAATACCATAGCCATAAACTGGGCATGATGGCGATGATTGACTTGCATCATTTCCAACGGCGAAAACCCAATCAACTGCAACGTATCCGAAAATGCGGCCAATTCTCGGTCAACCTGCAAACGCAGCTTCTCCCTGTTGTCCTGATACGCTAGCGCCGTGGCAGGCGATACGGCAAGTATTGAGCGGGTATCTGCAAACAGTCTGTGTTCCACCAGTCGTCGCCTCCTTTAAATTTTTTCAAGGATTATTGATGAAGTATCGTAAGCGCGGATAGTACTGCGGATCAGCCCGGACGCCGCCATATTTTGCAATCGCAACTTCATCAGCGAGGTAAGCTCGTTTCCTTTGCTAACGATCAATCGGCCGCCGTTATCCAGCACATCCTGTCCAAGCAGCATTCCCGGCAGCAATTCTTCAACCGGAATCTCCTTAAACAGCGACTCGGCGAACGCCAACCGCTGGATATCCTGCAGCACCGCCAGCACGTTTACATCATAGCAACCTTCGCGCTGCCGCATCAGCGCCAGCGCATCTTCATCCGGTTTGCTGGACCGCAGATGGTCAAAGTCAAATACCGCCCGGATGATTCGCGCCGCCATCGGGATATCGACGCCGACGATTCGGTCCCGCGGCAACCCGCCACCGTCGAAGTTTTTGTGGCGGTAGTTAAGCGCCAGAGCAACCGGCTCCAAATGCGGAATATCAGCTAATAGCTTGATGCCTTGCCTGCTGCGCAGCAAAAACACTCTTTGCTCTTCATCGTCAAGCAACTCGCCTTGGCGAACTTTCAACAGCAGTGACTTGGGAATCACAATCTCAACGATCGGCGACAACATCATCACCAATTCCGCCTGCCAGGCTTCCTTGTCCATCAGATATTGGGCGATCCGGCGCGTCAGCGGTACCAGCCTTGAACATTGGCTGAAGGCCGCCGGGTTGGTCGAGGCAAGTATCTCGACCAACAAACGGATCGTCCCTTTCAGCGTCTTGTTGAGCAACTCGTCTTTTTCCCGCTGTTGTTTGCGCATCTCATCATGATAAGCCTTCACGCTGACTGAAGCCCTCACCCGGGCCAGCAGTTCGGCCTTGTCCACCGGCTTAGTCAAAAAGTCGTCCGCCCCGGCGTCCAGCGCCTGAATCCGCGACTTCACATCGGACAACGCCGTTACCATGATTACGGGAATAAAGCAGGTCGACTCAGACTCCTTGAGTTGTTTTGCCACAGCAAATCCGTCCATAACCGGCATCATGATATCCAGCAAAATCACATCAGGCAGCTCCTCGGCTACCCGTCGCAAACATTCCTCGCCATTAAACGCGGCCCGCACCTGATAGTCATTCGCCTCCAATATCGCGGCGATGATTCGGACATTGATCGCTTCATCATCAACAATCAAAACAGTCGGTTTCATAAACCTCGAACTCCTTCTTTGCTTTTGCATTCAATGAAAGCCTCTATCAACTCCGGGTCCCATTTTCCTGTTTCAGTCTCTTGTCGCAGCAGTTCAAGCGCCGCCTGATGCGTCACCGGTCGGTGATAGGGTCGCTCGTGGGTCAGGGCGTCATAGGCGTCGAGAATTTGAAACACTCTTGCCAGATAGGGGATTTGGGTTCCGGCGAATCCGTCGGGATAACCGCCACCATCCCAACGTTCATGATGGTGGCGTACAATCGCGCGCACCGACTCCATCGTCCGCAGCGGCGCCAGCAGTTTATCGCCAATTACTACATGTTCCTGCATGACTTGCCACTCCGCTTGGTCCAGCCTCCCCGGCTTGAGTAGCAAGCTCTCGGGAATCCCCAGCTTGCCGATATCATGCAAAATAGCGGCACGGCGCAACACTCGAACATCATGCGGCAACAAACCGATCCACTCGCCAAACCGGACCGCCGCCTCGATCAGCCGGTCGCAGTGGCTGCCGGTCGTCGCGTCTTTGGCTTCGATGCTGCGGGCCAAACTTTCCAGCACCGTTTCGACATCATCCAGTTCGCGGCTCACTCGCCGCAACTTTGCCGCAGTAGCCAGCCGAGTCAATAGCTGCAGACGATCAATCGGTTTGTTAAGAAAATCGTCGGCGCCCGCCTCAATTCCTTGCATCCGCTCTTGACGCGAGTCTAGCGCCGTGATCAAAATGACCGGAATTAAAATCGTCGCCGGGTTGTTCTTGATTCGGCGGGTAACTTCAAACCCGTCCAACCCCGGCATCATCACATCCAGCAAGATCATATCCGGTTGCACCTGTTCGAGCTTGTCTAGCGCTTCGATTCCGTCCGCAGCGAGCTCAACCCGATAGCCCTCATGCGCCACAATAGCCCGCAAGGTTTCTCGTACCAAGGCATCATCATCGACAACCAGCACCAACACATCTTGATTATTCATGTGCATC
>JBGSKE010000153.1:0-4481 GCA_041741355.1 Negativicutes bacterium
ATTGTATTGACTGACGCATTTCCCTTGGACAATATGGAAATGATGGAGCGACTCAAACAACTCGGCGTTGATGCGCGAACCTTTTTTTGGCCAATGCATGAACAGCCGGTCTTCAAAAAAATGAAGCTTTTCCAGGGGGAAACATATCCGGTAGCTGAGAAGATTGCTCGTCGCGGATTCTATGTTCCGAGCGGTCTGGCGCTGTCTGAGCAGCAGATCAGGACTGTATGCGGTGCAATCCGCGAGATTATCAAAAAGGTGGGGTAGGTTTTGGTTGCGACATTTGGCGCTTATGCGGCATATTATGATCTGCTTTATCAGGACAAAGATAATGCGGCAGAGGTTGATTATATCGAAAACCTGATTCGCCGTTATCATCCGGCAGCCAATTCGATTCTCGATTTGGGCTGCGGTACGGGTAGACATGCAAAACTTTTGGCGAAAAAAGGCTATGCCGTTGTGGGCGTCGATCAGAGTGAAGAGATGCTCGATTTGGCGCGCCAGGATGCAGAGCCTGATTCCTTGCGTTTTTGTTGCGGCGATATCGCCAATTTTCTAGGCAATAGCGAGTTTGATGTGGTGACAGCGCTGTTCCATGTGCTGGATTATCAGACATCACAACAGGCTTTGACCAATACGCTGGACAATGTGGCCAGGCAACTGCTGCCAGGCGGGCTTTTCATTTTTGACTGTTGGTACGGCCCTGCGGTTTTGCGTCAATTTCCCGCTGTCCGAACCAAACGGATGGAGAGTGATCGTCTGGCTGTGACCCGAATAGCCGAACCTGTGATGGACCCTCGCAAAAATATCGTCGAAGTGCATTATCAGGTATTTGTCCGTGACAAAACCACTGAGCAGTCGACCGTTTTCAATGAGAAGCATGTATTGCGTTACTTATTCGAGCCGGAGATCACTGAATTGCTTAACGCCAGAGGATTTGATGTTTTGGACACCCACGAATTTCAGACCGGTCGGGAACCAGGGTTCGATACATGGAGCGTCTGTTTCGTAGCGAAAAAACGAGCGGTGGGCTAGGTGAAACTTTTCGACTCTTATCTGTTCAAAGCTTCGGGAGTTTTTTTTGTCAGTAATGCGATTGCAGCGGGAACCCCGTTTGTGATTTTGCTTTGGCTGACACGCTATGTTTCCCCGGAAGAGATGGGCATTTTTTCGCTGTTTGCGGTAGCCGTGAATCTATTGATCCCATTCTTGGGACTTTGCACGGCAGAAACCATTTATGCTCGTTACTTTGATAAAGAGTTTATTTTCGGGACTTATTTGCTGCATTGTTTTTATGTTCTGGCTTTTTTTAGTCTGATTGCCGCCGTGTTGTTTTGGCTTTTTCAGCCGGAGATTGCCCGTATTTCTTATTTGCCGCTACCGTGGGTCGGCGCCATATTGTTGGCAGCGATTGGCAAAGTGATAGTGACGGTGTTGTCAGTACTATTCACGATTGCGCGGGAGCCTTACCGTTATGCTTTTCTTCAAGTTGGCCAGGCAGTGTTATATGTAATAGCCAGCCTTGTTCTTGTTTTTTATCTGCAAATGTCCTGGCAGGGCCTCATTTTGGTTCAGGTCGTGGTGAACTCTTGTTTTGCCTTATTCGGCCTTTATATTATAGCCAGGCGGTGTTCGCTGTCTGGTTCTTTTCAGGTGCGTTACGTTTGGGATATTGTCAGAACCGGATCTTCTTTTTTGCCGATTATTGTTTCCACTTTTGCGATTGCTTCGCTGGATCGCCTGATTGTATCGGAACTGGCAGGATTGGCGGCGACCGGGATATACGCGCTGAGTTATCAGGCCGCCAGTGCATTTTCACTGATTACCGCTTCTTTTAACAAGGCCTGGTGGCCGTGGTTTGTTGAAAAATTGAATGATGGTGCGGCTGGGTCCAGAATTCAGGTTGTCAAATGCACTTACGCCTATTTGCTCTTGTTGTCGGCTGGAGGCTTGATTTGTACGTTTTTACTGAAATGGTTGGTTCGGGAATATGCCGGCAGTGAATATTTTCAGGCGGTCGAGTATATTCCCTGGTTTATTGCGAGTGGAGTTTTTTATGGGATGTATGGAGTCGTTGCAGATTACACGGTGTTGTCAAACCGTACTCATTGGCTGGCGGGTATCAAAGTTGCTGCGGTAGTATTGTATGCGCCGCTGGCCTATTGCTTGGTGTCAAATAGCGGAGCAATCGGCGCGGCTCAGGCGCTGGCAATCATCAATCTGTTGCTTTTTTTGGTGACATGGCGGGTTGGCGCATATTTGCAAAAGATGCCGTGGCGTTTTTTTGCTGGGTAGAATCTTGCGGGGAGTTGTTGAAGATGGTACGCAAAATTGGCAACGTTAGGGATGGGAGTTTGTGATGGGATATTAAGTTGATTATGAAGCGGTATGTCGGGAATTGAAATGCAGGCCGAGACGCTGGTTGATTACCGGGGTGGCAGGGTTTATCGGGTCAAATCTACTGGAAACATTGTTGTTGCTCGATCAGACTGTAGTTGGCCTGGATAATTTTTCTACAGGAAAACGCTGTAATCTGGACATGGTTCTGAGCGAAGTGAGTACGATGCAGGCTGGCCGATTCCGTTTCCTAGAAGCGGATATCTGTCAACTGCAAGCTTGTCACGATGCCTGTGCAGAAGTGGATGTCGTTCTTCACCAGGCTGCGATGGGATCGATTCAACGCTCAATCAGCGATCCACTGGCTACGCACGCGACAAATCTTGACGGGTTTCTCAATATGCTGACTGCGGCTCGAGACGCGAAGGTTGATCGGTTTGTTTATGCCTCGTCCAGTTCCGCCTATGGAGATAATACCCAACTGCCAAAAGTTGAGGGCACGGACGGGATGCCGCTTTCTCCCTACGCGGTGACCAAACGCGCCAATGAATTGTACGCGTTGGTTTTTGGCGGAGCCTATGGGATGAATACCGTAGGTCTGCGTTATTTTAATGTTTTTGGCCGCAGGCAGAATCCGGATGGACCTTACGCAGCGGTAATCCCGCGCTGGTTTTGCAGTATGCTCAACGGCGAGGCCGTGCAAATCTTTGGTGACGGCGAGGCGAGCCGGGATTTTTGCTATGTGGATAATGTGGTGCAGGCCAATATTTTGGCCGGTTGCAGCTCGAACCCGGCAGCGATGAATCAGGTATACAATGTTGCCTATGGAGGACGCACAACCTTGAACACTCTGTTTCAAATGATTCGTGACCGAGTGTCCGTTTTTTCGCCGGAGCTCAATATCATTTCTCCGGTTTACCTTGCCCAACGCGTCGGCGATGTTCGCCACTCGTTGGCTGATATCTCCAAAGCCGATTCATTGTTGGGTTATAATCCAGGTTATTCTGTGGGGCAGGGTCTGGACAGGGCGGCTGAATGGTATTGCCAGCACATGGCGAGGGAACGATGAGCGAAACACGAAAAAT
The DNA here is from genome assembly GCA_041741355.1 of Negativicutes bacterium. Classification (GTDB taxonomy): domain Bacteria; phylum Bacillota; class Negativicutes; order UBA1444; family UBA1444; genus UBA1444. Next base: position 3,423 of record JBGSKE010000153.1, read on the forward strand.
AAAATTACTACAACTCTGTGCGGTCGATTTTACTGTGAAGAACTTACTCTTGCCGCTGATTGACCGTTTGGCAGCGGAAAACTTTGAAGTCCGGGTTGCCTGCTCAGTTGGGCCGGAGAAACAGGAATTGAAGGCCAGAGGATACTGTGTTCAGAACATTGAAATTGATCGCAGCGTGTCTTTCTTTTCCAATATCCGTTCATTGGCGGCAATTTTTCGTTATCTTATTCAAGAACGTTTTGATATTATTCATGTTCACACACCAGTTGCGGCCATTTTGGGCCGTGTTGCCGGACGTTTGGCCAGAGTTCCGTTAATTGTTTACACCGCGCACGGGTTTTACTTTCACGAAGGAATGCCAACATGGAAAAGACAGACTTTCTTTTGGATTGAAAAGCTAGCTGGAAAGTATTGTACAGATCTGTTATTTGTGCAAAGTCAGGAAGATTACGAGACGGCAGTGCGGTCTGCTTTTTTGCCGGCTGAACAAATTATCCATATCGGGAATGGCGTTAATCTTAAGCGGTTTGCCTGTGCAGAACCAGAAAAGAGAAAAGCCAGGAATCGAAATCTGATGGGGCTTGCTGAACGCGCCAAAGTGATTGGATTTGTCGGCAGAATTGTTGCGGAAAAGGGAATTTTGGAATTGTTGGAGGCGTTTCGCAGTATCCATCAGGCTTTTCCCGAAAGCAGACTGTTGATCGTAGGCGATAATTCGGCCAAAGAGCGAGATACCGACACCATCAATGTGGTTTACTGTTTGATTGAACAATATCAGTTGCATGATGCGGTGATTTTTGCCGGATATCGTTCGGATATCGAGGAGTTGATGGCGGTCATGGATGTTTTTGTCTTGCCGTCACATCGCGAAGGAATGCCCCGTTCGATTATCGAAGCTATGGCGTCGGGCTTGCCGGTGGTTGCAACCAATATTCGTGGCTGTCGCGAAGAAGTCACGGATGGCGTCACAGGCCTGCTGGTCCCGGTGAATCAACCGGTGGTACTGGCAGAGGCGATAACAACGATATTGCAGGATGCTGTTTTGGCCCGTAAAATGGG
>JBGSKE010000154.1:0-6538 GCA_041741355.1 Negativicutes bacterium
GTAAATCGACAGGTTCATTCTTGATCCATTGATGCAGGGTGAACAAATCGCCGGCTGATTTGACATTGCCGCTGATACCGGCGGCAGACAACATTTCTTTGACTTCTCCTTCAAAGCCGGCCATTCCCGAGCCCAGCGCACCGCCTGGCGTACCGGTCAGCACATGCACCGGTTTCATGCCGAGGCTGAGCAAAAATTCGGTCATCGCGGCCACAATATCTGGATCGCCAAACACCGCCACCCGCTTGCCATGGAAATGGAAATGGGTATCGGTCATGATGTCGACGAGCTGGCCGCGTTCCTCTTCGAGCTCGCGGGGAACTTCGACGGCAAATGCGCCGCGCAATGCCATGACAAACGCATCGGTCGCCTTAATGCCGATCGGTGTGCGCAATGTTGCCGCCCGCACCTTGCATTTTTTCTGCAGCGTTTCGGCCGCATCAGACGATGCAAATCGTCCCAATGCAATCGTCAGTTTCGCGTCGCCGGTTTTTTTCAGTTCCGGCAGTGTTACACCACCACGCGGATACATTTGAAATGAACCGGTCATCGGCGAATCAACGACACCTGAAGTATCCGGGAACATGGTGAAAGGAATCTGCATTGCCGCGGTAATGCGTTTGATTTCCCGCATGTCGCCGGGATTGACGAAGCCGGGAATCAGGTTGACCCTCTCTTCCTTTTCCGCCAGCTGGCTTTCGGCAAAATAAGTCACCATGGCTTTGGTCATGTTGGAAAAACCGGTGATATGTGACCCTTGGTAACTCGGCGTATTGGCGTGAAATACCACTTTGCCTTCCGGCACTTCCGCCTGACGGATAATCGTCGGCACATCATCGCCGATCGTTTCCGACAAACAGGTGGTATGCACCGCCATAATATCCGGATCATAAATTTCGAACACATTTTTGATCGCGGTTTTCAGATTGGCGCCGCCGCCAAATACGGAGGCGCCTTCGGTAAAGCTGCTGGTGGAGGCCATGACCGGGTCACGAAAATGGCGGGTCAAATGCATCCGGTGATAGGAGCAGCACCCCTGCGATCCGTGGCTGTGCGGCAAACAGCGATGGATGCCCAGCGCCGCGTACATGGCGCCGATCGGCTGACAGGTCTTGGCAGGATTGATCATACTGCCACTGGTTCGCTCGGCAAGTTTTTTTGGTGTTGCGTCAAGCATCAGGCGGCGCCTCCTTCATTGATTTGTCCATCCAGCAGCGGTTGATCCTGCCAGGGCGGGGTGATGTAATTCCAGGTGGGCGAAGCGAACGCCATACTGACATCGCGGGCGAAATTCACCGCACCGCCAAACCCGGCGTAGGGTCCGCTGTAATCGTAGGAGTGGATTTGTTTCGCTGGAATCCCCATTTTTTGGACCACATATTTGTCTTTGATCCCCGAGGCGAAAATATCCGGTTTCAGCAGACGGATAAACTCTTCTGTTTCATAGTGGTTCAGGTCATCGACCACGATACTGCCGTTCTGCATATCCACGTTTAGGCCCGGATAGTCGCTGAGCGGGATTTTCTTGCTGAGTTCCTCGGCGATCTCCGGCGTCAATTTGACCTGGTAGCGCGCCGTGTCGCGTGCTACATGCAATTCGGGAATATTCTTGCTGTCGGCATCGGTTTTGATCGTTGACAGTACCTTGCGCCCTTCATAATCATCGCGGTGAGCGAATTCATATCCCGCCAGCACTGTTTCAATCCCCAGTTCGGCAAACAGGCCTTGATAATGATGTCCACGCGAGCCGCCGACAAAGCAGAACGCCCGTTTCCCATCGCAGATTTTGCGGTATTGGTCGATTTGCGGCTGAATTTTTGCTACTTCGCGCAGGATTACTGCTTCCGTTTTCTTGCTCAAGGTTTCATCGCCAAAATACAACGCCATGTTGCGCAGCGACTCAATGGTGGACTGGATACCGATAAAATTGACTTTCAACCAGGGAGTTCCGTATTTGACCTCCAACATTTCGGCGATGTAGTTGATCGAACGATGGCACTGGACCAGATTCAATTCCGCGGTATGAGCCACACGCAACTCATCATAAGAGCCGTCGCCGGTCATCACCGAAACCACATGGTAGCCGATTTCTTTCAACACCCGTTCAATTTCCCAGCCATCGCCGCCGATGTTGTATTCGCCAAGCAAATTGATCGCAAACGGTTTAGCTGCTTTTTCTTCGCTCGAGTTGCCAATGACTTTGTCCATCAGAATGTTATTGGCAATATGGTGGCCGGCTGATTGACTGACCCCTTTGTAACCTTCGCAGTTGAACGCCAGCACCTGGATGCCGTGGCGTTCTTCGGCGGCCTTGGCTACCGACTGGATATCATCGCCGATCAGACCGACCGGACAGGTGGCGGAGATCGTAATCGCTTTGGGGCTGAATATTTTCATCACTTCATCAATCGTAGCAGCCAATTTTTTTTCGCCGCCAAAAACGATGTCGCTCTCCTGCATGTCGGTGGAAAAACAGTAGTTGAGAAAATTTTCGGCCGGGTCAGCCGTCTTCGCCTTGTTGCGTCGGGTACCCCAGGCGTAATAGCTGCAGCCGATCGGCCCGTGCACGATATGGATCATATCCTTGAGCGGCCCGAGCACAACGCCTTTACAGCCGGCATAAGCACAACCGCGATTGGTGATGATTCCTGGAATTGTCCGGGTATTCGCTTCAATCTCCTGATCCGGCTTGCAATCATCCTTGATCAAGATGTGTTTGCTACGATTCTTTTGCACTTTACTGGGCAGTTTAGCCAATATTTCGCTCAGTTCTTTTTCGCTAATAGCCATGCTGACACCCCCTTGTTTTACAGTGCGACTTCGTTGCGCTCGGCGGTCCGGATCCGAACTACTTCGGCAATCGGCAGCACAAATATTTTTCCGTCGCCAACTTTGTTTTCGGTACGATTGGCACTGATGATCGCCTGAACGATCTGGTCGACGTCCTGATTTTTGGCAATCACATGAAACATACGGCGGGGAAACAAGCGTTGCCCATCAAGAAAGCCGTCAATCAAAGCTTCCGCTTCTTTAGCGTCTTCGCCGATCGCCAGTTCCATCATATTGGCCTTGCGGGCCGCAATCACCCCTTTGTCTTCCACCAATTTGCCGCGCCCCATGACCTTCAGCGCTGTAAAGCCGGCAGCGCCCGATTCGATTAACGCCTTCTTCGTTGCATTGGTCCGGTTCATTCTCACAACGGCGATTATCTCTTTCATAGCAGCCTCCTACAACTCTTTGGCGCCAGTGGATACCGTGTAAGCTTCTTCCAACGGGCTGACAAAGATTTTTCCATCGCCAAACGCGCCCTTTTCGCTGGTTTTTGCCACGCGCATAATCACGCTGACAATATCATCCTTATCTGCGTCTTTGACCGCCATAATGATCATAACTTTGGGAATCTCGTCATAAACAATATTACCGATTTTGATACCCTTTTGTTTGCCGCGCCCCACTACATCGACAACGGTAGCCGCGTTGAATCCTGCCGATGTCAGTTCATATAGCACCTCGTCACGTTTCTCTGGTCGGACCACTGCTTTGATCAAATACATTCGCTTTCGCCTCCGTCTGTTTTATTAACCGAGAATTCCGTGGGCCATCATCAACTCTTCCAGCCGGTCTTGATGCATCGGTTTGGGAATCGTGAACTTTTTGTTTTGGTGAATGGACATGGCCAGGTTGCGATATTCATCCGCCTGCTCCGATTTGGGCTCGTAATGGATTACAGTCTTCTTGTTGATTTCAGCCCGTTGAACGATATTGTCACGCGGCACGAAATGAATCAGGTGCGAATTGATTTCTTCGGCGAAGGCAGTCAACAGTTCCAGTTCGTTATCCACCTTGCGGCTGTTGCAAATGATTCCACCCAACCGAACCCCGCCGGTATTGGCGTATTTTTGCACGCCTTTGGCAATATTATTGGCCGCATACAGCGCCATCAGTTCGCCGGAGGCCACAATATAAATTTCCTGCGCTTTGCCTTCCCGAATCGGCATGGCAAATCCGCCGCAAACTACGTCGCCGAGAACATCGTAGAACACATAGTCGAGATCCGGGGTATAGGCGCCGAGCGACTCAAGCATATTGATCGAGGTGATAATCCCGCGACCGGCGCAGCCGACGCCCGGCTCCGGCCCGCCCGACTCCACGCACATGGTGCCGCCATAGCCTGGTTTGAGAATGTCGTCCAAATCCACATCGTCGCCTTCATCGCGGAGCGTATCGAGAACCGTCTTCTGACATAACCCATTTAGCAGCAAGCGGGTTGAATCCGCCTTGGGATCACAGCCAACCACCATAACTTTCTTGCCTGCTTCGGCCAAGGCCGCTACCGTATTCTGGGTGGTGGTTGATTTGCCAATTCCACCTTTGCCATAAATCGCTATCTGTCGCATGGTTCAACACTCCTTTTATCTGTTTTCATTTAGACAATACTGATGTTTTCTGTTAAAATAACAAATGGGTATGTTCAATTAGCCCGGCCAGGGTTTTTTGACTGCCTCCGCTGAATGAGTACTTGCACTACTCATTCAGCTCATTTTTTGTTGTCGGATTGTCAGCACTGCTCACCTCTTTTCCGGGTTCATCGGCGTCGACCAGTTAAAACGAGAAAAAGCCCGGCGCAAAATTTATTGCGCCCAAGCTTCTCTGCTCAATCTGCCTGTAAAGAAATCAAGGCTTGCGAACGGATTCCGTTACGCAAGCCTCTTTGCTTTACTCACCGTATGATATTTGTTCACAATATAGCACAGAAGAATCATTCGTGCAAGCACTTGCCTAAAAGTTGGAAAATTTAGAAGAAAACTCAACAACTCTCCATCAGTTTTTTGGCTTCGATATATTGAGCGATGCCGACCGCAACTTTCTTCGCTTCCTTCATCGCCAACACCACCGTGGCCGGCTCATGCACCACATCGCCGCCGGCAAACACGCCACGGCGGGTCGTCATGCCATACGGCCTTTCACGGGTTACCACGTAGCCTTTGTCATCCACGTCAATTCCCTGGGTCGTCGATACGATTCGGGCTGCCGGTCGCTGGCCGATCGCCAGCAGAATCACATCTGCCGCAATGGTTTGTCGCTTTCCAGTCGGTCGGCTTTTCCCTTCGCTATCAATCGATAGGATTTCACATTCCAGGCCAGTCACCCGCTTTTCACCGCAAATCGCCGCCGGGCCGGACAACCAGCAAAACTCCACGCCTTCGGCCCGCGCCGCCTCAAACTCGGTCTTATCGGCAGTAATGTCCTGTTCGGTCCGCCGATAGACGACCGTCACCTTTGCCGCACCAAGCCGTACGGCCGTCCGGGCCGCATCCATCGCCACATTGCCTGCGCCGATAATTGCCACCCGGTCCCGCGCTACAACCGGAATTTCCTTGGCGCCTAGGCAGCCGGCCCGGGCCAACGCTACCATCCCCAGGAAATATGTCGCCTGAACCACGCCTGGCAACTCTTTGCCGGGGATGTCAAGAATCTTGGGCAAGGCCGTGCCGGTGCCGATAAAGATCGCATCAAATCTATCAGCAAACATCGTATCCACTGTAATATCCGGCCCGACTAGGATATTGGTCCGGATTTCCACACCCAGATCCTGAATCCGCCGAATCTCACGCCGCACAACATCCTTGCCGAGACGAAACTCGGGGATTCCATGCATCAGAACACCGCCCGGCTCGGCCTGCGATTCAAAGATCGTCACGGCAAACCCCAGTTTTGCCAAATCGCCGGCTACCGTCAGACCGGCAGGACCTGAACCGACCACAGCTACTTTTCCTTGCAATGGCAACTCGTTTTTATGGACGTGGATGCCCATCTCCGCATCAAAATCAGCGATAAACCGTTCGAGTTTGCCAATGTGAATCCCGCAATCTTTGCGTTGCAGCACGCAGGCGCCCTCGCATTGCCGTTCATGCGGACAGACTCGGCCACAGACCGCCGGCAGATTACTGCGCAAGGCGATGATCGCGCTGGCTTCGCCGATATTGCCATTGGCCAGGGCATGTATAAAACCGGGAATATCATTGCCGATCGGGCAGCCCTTACGGCATAACGGAGTTTTGCAATTCAGGCAACGTTTAGCTTCAGCAATCGCTTCCCGGGTTGTAAACCCGGCATCAATTTCATCAAAAGAAAGCTCAGAAGCCGAAAAATCGGTTTTTTTATCAATCAGCACAGGCAAACATCCTTCCGTGATAAAAATTAAATAGGCGATGCGCGGCTTATCCCTGCATCGCCATATATTTTATTATACCGTTATCAAGACAGGCAAACAATCACCAAAATCACAGAGTCATCAACATTGCTGTTTCGTCGCAGTTGGGAAACTTGCTGCAATTGATACAGTCGCGCCAGACCTTGTGCGGCAATGCCTCTTTGCTGATTTCGGCGAACCCGGCCGCCTTAAAAAACTCCGGTTCATAGGTCAGCGTAAATAGTTGAGCAATACCCAATTGTTTCGCTTCCACAGTCATCACCGCGACAAGTTGCAGCCCGACACCGTTACGCAAATGTTCAGGCGAAACTGTCAATGCCCGCA
>JBGSKE010000155.1:0-2464 GCA_041741355.1 Negativicutes bacterium
CCGGGCGCAGGCGGAGCCGCAGACAAGGCGAACCTACGCCTTCCCCCGGAACGGCGCAGCCGGGCCGGGTTGCCAAGCCGCGACCGTGGCCGACGGGCGGAGCAGATCACAGCCGAACGAAGTGAAGGATGAATGCGCAGACCGGAGCGGCGCGGTGGCGGAGATGTAGCGTGCTGATGCAAAGGCGGCCCGATGGCCGGCGAACGAAAGCCCGCCACCGGATCGGCAACGGGCTTGAATCAAATTGAGTGGCGACGAGAAATTGTCACCGAAGCAGGTGCGGTCGCCAATCTTCAATTAGCGTCTCCCACGGTCCATATCTTTGATTGGCGGGACTCGTGGAAAGACATTGCGCAATTTGAGGCGAGTTGGGATTCCAATTCGGCCAAGTCTTGGTTGCTTTTGTAAATAAACCGGCTGCTTTTGCCCCGTTCAGTATTATCTTCTCGACCCCGCCATATTCCTGAAGCAGTTGCGGAATATCATTCCATACCGGGTTGCGAATTTGGCTATCTAATGAGCCATGTCGCTCACAGGAAGCCACGACATCCCATAGAGCAATGCGTGGCTGTTTAAGCGCTGCAAGTTTGGAATTATAGTTTTGGGTCGACAGCTCGCCAAGGGCAAACACTTCGCCGATGAGTTTCCAGAAGCGGTTGCTGCTCTTGGCATAGTATTCGTGTTTCTCAAGTGATTCCGTCCCGGGGAAAGAGCCGAGAATCAAGATTCGTGGATTAGCCGGGATAAAGGCATTGAGGCCATCAAGACGCGGCATTGCCATCACTCCTTCATTTGTCCGTCATTCCTTGATTTGACCATTTTGATCAAACATCAGCAGCAAGTACGACCAGCTTTTATGCGTTGACCAAAGGCACTCTGTAGTTTGGTGAATGGGTATATGTTTGTCATAGGATTTATCTTTCCATTTTCCTTCCCACGGTGGAATAAGTTCTGAACATTGCTCTCGCTTGCGGCCATGAGCAACGGAAACGAGTTGCGCGTTGCCGCCAAATTTATCATTGGGATAACGGTCATCATTAGTTAAGCAGAGGAAAATCTTCAAGGCGTATTCATCCAGCGCTTGCAGACGGGAAATATCTTTCCAAGCTTCATACATATCCATATCGGCTGCGCGTTGGTTGGTTGCGGTTGTTGCTTTAAGAAAGAACTTAAGCTCAACTGCCGCTTGCGTTTCATTGAACCGGTAAGTTAAATCCAACCGACCGCGACCATGGGGCGCCGGTTTTTCCAGTTCCATATGAAAACATTCCTCCGGGTCGAGCAATGCAAGCATACCCAAATTTTGCAGAACATAACCCAAATGCAATTGCAGTGTAGCTTCATTGGTTGGACGCAGCTTTCCTTCGGCGATTTGTTGCAACACGATGCTCCACGCCAAGGAAAATATATATCGAAGGCGTTTGGTCCTGTCAATCGGCAACAGCTGCATAACGACCAGGCTCCTCTCATAAGTGCTTTCCCACCTAATGTACTTCGGCCAACTACGAATCAAATCCTTTGCGAAATCGCTCCACCAGTATTTTGAGTGTATCACAAATAGAAACGTAAAAGGAGGCATTCCCATGAACAAGACAGCCGAATTCCCGTTCAGACAGTACAATCTTACCTACCAGGACAAACCGTTTCGCGTGCTGCAAGAAGACCGCGAAACCTGGTTCGTCGCCGCCGATATCTGCTTGGCGATTGGTCTGCAGCAGGTGAGCCGGGCGGTTGGCTGGATCAGCCCCACCTGCAAAAAAATGGTGAAAGTTTTTTTAGTGCAGCAACCAAACCGCGCTGTCATGATGCACGTGATAGACTGGATCGGCCTCGAAGAGATTATGATGCAAGGAACCAAGCAGGCAGTCGATTCATTTCAACGCTGGCTGCAGCGAGAAGTGGTCCCCGTCCTGGAATGGTGCGAGGACAACCCGTATGTGGCAGCCGGGATGAAGGCAGTTGACACCCCGAAGCCGGAAAGCACAGGCCACCCTGAAGCGCCGCCTGAAACTGCCGTCGCTGCCGCTCGAGCCGATGCCGATCTGACCCGGTTTTCGCGCCGCGACCTGCTGCGCCTGGCTGTCGAGGCGGAGGATGAATGCGACGAGTTGAAGCAAATTAATGCCGCGTTGCTGCCCAAGGTCGAAGCCTATGATCGTCTGGCGGCCAGCAAAGGCAGCTACTCGCTCGGCGAGGCGGCGAAACTGCTGGGGATTCCAGAGCATGGCCGCAATAATTTGATTAAGTTTCTGCGCAGAGACGGCGTGTTGATGGCGAACAACGTGGCCATGCAGCGCTTCATCGACCGCGGCTATTTCTGCGTCGTGCAGCAGGACTATTTCGCCGCCGACGGTTCGCCGCAGGTGCGACCGGTGACGCGGGTGTTCGCCAGCGGCGTCGAGTTTATCCGCAGCCGGATGGAAAACTACATCAAACGGCATCTGGCCAAGCCCGGGAAAAAATA
>JBGSKE010000156.1:0-8168 GCA_041741355.1 Negativicutes bacterium
CATGCATCCGTTGATTATCAATGGTGAATGCATGGGTGGCGTAACCATTGCCAGGGATATCACGGAAGTGCAGCAGTTGCAAACGAAACTAAGCAAATATCATGTCCAATATAATGAACTGTTGCGTCAGGTCAATAGCGCCAATGTTTCTTTGTACGCGTTTGCCGATATTTTTGGCAATAGCGCGAGTTTTAAGGCGACCAAGCATCTGGCGGAAAAACTGGCCAAATCAACTTTGCCTATTTTGTTGCGGGGTGAAAGCGGTACAGGCAAGGAACTGTTTGCTCATGCGATTCATCAGGCCAGTGATCGCATGGGCGAGCCCTTTGTTGTGGTCAATTGCGCCGCAATCCCCGATACGCTGCTGGAAAGTGAGTTGTTCGGCTATGTTGAGGGCGCTTTTTCCGGCGCGAAAAAAGGCGGCAAAGTAGGCTTGATTAGTATCGCGAATAAAGGGACGCTGTTCTTGGATGAAATCGGTGACTTGGGCGTAGAATTGCAGGCGAAACTACTGCGGGTTTTACAAAAAAGCGAAGTGCAACCGCTTGGCGATATCCGCAAAACCACGGTTGATGTTCGGGTTATTGCGGCTACCAATGCAAAACTGGAACAAATGATTTCCCAGGGAAAATTCCGCGAGGATCTGTTTTACCGCCTGAATGTTTCACAACTCCATATTCCGCCGCTACGTGAGCGCAAAGAGGACATTGCCCCGCTTGCCAATCATTTCTTGGCTAACATTACGCATCCGGTCTGGGGAAAGCTTGAACTGGATGAAAAAACATTGGCGATTCTGGAAAACCATTTTTGGCCGGGCAATGTGCGCGAACTGGAAAACACCGTTCGGTTCATCGCCAATATTACCGACAGGCGAATGATCACGCCGGAGTATCTGCCGCAGGTTTTTTTGTCGGAAACGGTGAACGAACCGGTGCTGGCGCAGGGGCGCACAGTTGGCGGCTTAACTCTGAAGGCGAGGCGAAATGATCAGGAGCGGGAAGCGATCGTTGGCGCTTTGGCAAAATACGGGCGATCGGTTGTCGGGAAGAAAGCTGCAGCGCAAAGTTTGGCTATATCACTGACTACCTTGTATTCGCGGATGAAATACTTGCAGATTGAGTAGGGGAAAGTAGGAGAAAGTTGAAAAAGCGAGGCTAAAACATTGGACTTGTACATCGATGGAGTGAAAAATGCTGCGATGGTCATCGTAATGGCTTATCCGCTGACGAAGTTTGCGCCATTTTACCGTGCCGTGCAGATGTTGGCTTCCAACTGGGACCGTGTTATTCTCATCTTATTGTTGACAGCATTGTCGATATTGTCCAACGTCATTGGCACAGAGTTGTACAATGGCGCAGTTTTGAGCAGTAGAGTTGTCGCCCCGGTAGTAGGCGGCATCGTTGCCGGGCCGTTAGTTGGTATTGTTGTTGGTTTTCTGGGCGGCTTGTTTCGTTTGTACCAGGGTGGATTTACAACGGGGCCGGATATGATATCCAGCGCCGTTGCCGGAATTATTGGCGGCATGATTTATGAACAGTTGGGCGCGCGCCGTTTTCGCGTTGGATCGGTTTTTTTGGCGGGAATCATGGCGGAAATTGTTGTTCAGGCACTTATTTTTCTGATGGCGCAACCTCAGATCGTTGCAACCGCTTTAATTAGCTGGGCTGCCACGACCAGCATCGTGGTAAATGGTTTTGCCGTGGCAGTTTTTATCAGTATTGTACGTGATGTGCAGGAGCGGCACTATGCAATTGGCATGCAGCATGCGGTTCAGGCGTTCAATATTGCGGAAAAAACGTTCTCCATTGTGAAAGATGAATTGAACGAAAAAACTGCGAAAGAGCTCATCGACATAATATATGAGGAAAGCAGTGTTGATGCTGTCGCCATTACGCAAGAAGGGTGCACGGTCTTTTTTCGCGGCATTGGCGACGAGCATCATTTGACAGGAACGCCGGCATTGTCAGCGCTGGCTGGAGCGCAACGAGACGGGACGGGACGAATGATCGTAACATCGAAGACCATTAAGTGCGGGGAGGAAAACTGCCCCATTCGATCACTGGTTTCTGTTCCGCTACGTTACGGCAATGAATCGACGGGATACCTTGAGATCTATAAGGCAACAGATGATATTCATCCGCCGGACGTACGCCTGGCCGAAGCAATTGCCGGCATGTTGGCGATGCAGCTATACAGCATGAAAGTTCAAACGCAAGAGAAGCTGCTTTCAAGAGCGGAATACGAGGCGCTTCGATCGCAAATCCACCCGCATTTTTTGTTTAACGCACTAAGCGTAATTAAACTGCTAGTCCGTGAAGATCCGGTTCGCGCGCAGGAACTAATTGTCTCGTTATCGCAGTTCTTTCGACGCTCTTTAGAAGTTAAGAGTGATCTGATTCCTTTTGGCGAAGAATTGAAAGGGGTAGAATTTTACCTGACGATTCAACAAGCGCGATTTGGGAAAGCGCTGAACGTGACGATTGAGGTTGCTGATGAATGCTTTTCGGTTCCCTTTCCTGCCTTTGCAGTCCAACCGTTGGTGGAAAATGCAATGAATCATGGGTTTGTCCATGATAAAAGCAATATGCTGCTGCATTTATCCGGCTGGATGGAAAACGGGCAATTGGTGGTCCGGTTAATCGATAATGGGATTGGAATTCGCCAAGAAATCATCGACGCGGTCAGAACTGATAAAATTGTTCCAACGATGGGGGTAGGCCTGACAAATGTCAATAGACGTTTGAAAAGTTTGTATGGTGCAAGTTACTGTTTCGAGATAGAAAATGAGATTCCGGGCTCGAAGATTACCATTCGGGTTCCTGTGATGCCGGGATGAACAGCGAAGGTGGGGGAAGATGATGGCCAACAAGGCAACGGTATTGATCGCTGATGACGAAGATCACATTTGTCGTGAATTGCAATATATTATTGAACGCGATGGGCGTCTTGATGTTGTGGATATCTGCAGTGCAGGTAGGGAGGCGTTGGAGGCGATTTGTCGGCAACAACCAGCCATTGCTTTTTTGGACATCGACATGCCGGGAATGAACGGCATTGAGCTGGGAACTTGCTTGCACCAGCTGAAAAAACCGCCCTATCTTGTTTTTGTAACAGCTTATGGACAATACGCTGTGGATGCCTTCAAAGTCGGCGCCAGGGGCTATGTATTAAAGCCGTTTTTGGAACGCGATATCCTCGATCAAATTGACTCTGCCTTTGAGGCTTTCAAAGAAAAAAACGCTATACAACCGAAACTCGGCAATGAACTGACTGCGGTATCAGCTAGGATTAACAAAATTGCGGTGGAGTTGGACGGAAAATACGGTTTGCTTGATCAACAGGAGATTCTCATGGCTTATGCACAGAAACGGTTGGTTTATTTGCGGGCGCGGGAACAGACTTACACGACCAAATATACTTTATCCGAGTTGGAAGGAAAACTTAATCACGACCTGTTTTTGCGGTGCCATCGCAATTATATTATCAATCTCAATCGAGTCAAAGAAGTTTTGCCCTGGTTCCACAGTACGTTCCTGTTGGTTATGGATGACGGACAAACCCAGATTCCGGTCAGCCGCGCCCATGTGGCCAAGTTGAAAGATGTGTTCTGCATTTAGTTTTCGGACTTTCGCAACAACCGTTCAATGATCTCGTATTGGATAGGGATGTTTGGGCCGGCTTCGCGCCGTACCAACATCCGTTTTTGTTTTTTCGGCGATTCGGTAATCCGGTATTTTGCTACTCGTCGTAAAAAAATGACACTGGTTGCCGAAAATTGCGTTTCGTCGGAAAATTCTTTGTGTTCAATCAAATGGCGAATAATATAATAGTAGGCTAGTCCAAAAATAACAGGAGGGATTGACGTGAAAAACAGCAAAAAAAATCTGGCGGTCTGCTTGGTCCTGTGCTTCCTTCTCATACTCGTATCCGGTTGCGGCGGCGGAAATGCGCCGGCGAAAAAAGAGCAGTATCCCTCGAAACCGGTCAATGTCATCGTTTCATTCGCGGCCGGCGGCGGAACCGATTTGGGCGCGCGGGTCCTGCTGCCTTATGTAGAAAAAAACTTGGGTGGAACCATGAATGTCGTCAATAAGCCGGGTGGCGGCGGTTGGGTAGGTTGGACTGAACTTTTGAACGGCGAGGCGAACGGTTATACGATTGCTTATGTGAATACTCCCAATTTGATGACTGGCTATTTGAACCCGGAATATAAACGGACAAAAACGACGGCTGACTTTGATTTGATTGCCAACCATGTCGTGGATTATGGCGCTATTGCTATCAATGTGAAGGAAACTCGCTTTACAAACTTAAAAGAGTTGATCGAATATGCCAAGAAGAATGAAGTGACCGGCTCGACAACCGGTGTAGCCAGCGACGACCATATTGCTATGTTGCGCATCAATAAAGCGCTTGGCACAAAACTTGTTGCAGTTCACACCAAGGGCGCCTCTGATGGCAAAGCCGGTGTAATGGGCGGGCATATAGACTTGTACGTGGCCAATGTCGGCGAAGTAACTGTGCCGCACAAAAATAAAGAACTGAAAGTCATCGCCGTGATGGCGCCGCAACGATCGAAATTTCTGCCGGATGTTCAAACGTTTGATGATATAGGCGCCAAAGGGATTTATTCCTGGTCTGCGCGGGGTATTGCCGCCAAGAAAGGATTGCCCAAAGAAGTATTGACGAAATTGGTTGACGCATTTGAAAAAGGGATGAAAGACCCGGCCCAAATCAAGAAAATGGAAGAGATGGGCTTGGAAGTGAAGTTTATGAAGGGTGACGAATACAGTAAGTTTTTGAAATCGGAAGAAGATGGCGTGAAAGAAGTTTTTGATCTGCTCGGTTGGAAGAAAAAGTAGCGGCGATAATGATAATGCGAAAAAATATTCATCACGATTTGTGGATCGGTGTCCTAATGTGCCTGGTTTCAGTTATCTTATTGCTACGGACAGAGGTAATGCCTGCCGGGGCCGCGCAATTCCCCAAGGTGATTCTCGGCTGCTTTATTGCCTTCGGCCTTTGGATTGCCTATAAAGGGATTGTCAAAACACTGCTAATCCAAAAAGGACATGAAGACCAAGTCAAAGACAAGCCGCTGGCGCTAAAACAGATGAGCAGGCCCATGGCCTGCCTGGCTGGTGTTATCGTGTATGTCGCGATCATAAAAATTACCGGTTTTTTTGTCGCATCGACTATTTTCACCCTGCTGTTCATGAAGTTTTATGGGCTAAAATCGCTGAAAAAAATGCTGCTGGTCACGCTCGGAATGAATGTTTTCCTCTACGTCTTGTTCGTAATGCAGTTGAAGGTTCAGTTGCCTGAGGGCATGCTGAACCTGATGTGAAAGGGGGCTGGAACACATGTGGGATGCGTTGATCCATCTGGGTGACAAGATCATGACGATCCAGTTCCTGCTGGCGATGACGGCCGGCGTGGTAGGAGGAATCATCATTGGCGCGTTGCCGGGCCTGAGTGCCAGCATGGGGGTTGCCTTGCTGATTCCCGTCACCTTTGGCATGGATCCGATTGCCGGTCTGACGATGCTGACAGCGATTTATACCGCGGCAATTTATGGCGGATCCATTTCTTCGATTCTCATCCATACGCCGGGTACGCCGGCATCTGCCGCTACGGCGCTGGATGGTTACCAGATGACGTTAAAAGGCCAAGGGCTTAGGGCGCTTGGCATCAGCACCGTTTCATCCTGTATCGGCGGCACGATTAGCGGAGTTGCTCTGCTGTTTCTCGCGCCGCCGTTGGCGCTGCTGTCCCTCAGGTTCAGCTCGCCGGAGTATTTTTTGATGGCGATCTTTGGTCTTACAATCATCGCCAGTCTGGCGGGAGATTCTATTGTCAAAGGCCTGGCATCCGGGGTTTTTGGTCTGATGGTGGGATTGGTGGGCACAGACATCTTGACTGGATTTCCCCGCTACACCTATGGGTTTGTCGAATTGGAGTCGGGAATTTCGCTGGTGCCGGCGATGATTGGTTTCTTCTCTCTCTCTCAGGTCATGATTCAGGCGGAAAAAGTCGGTGAAACCAAACGTGTTATTGGTGAACTTGCAGGGCGTTTTTTACCGACATGGCAAGAATTCAAAGATCTATTGCCGACTATCGGACGATCATCAATCATTGGACTGTTAGTCGGTATTTTGCCCGGCGCTGGCGGAGATATTGCTTCCTGGGTTAGTTACAATGAAGCAAAACGTTTTTCAAAGAACTCCCATAAGTTCGGCACGGGTTTCGCCGAAGGTGTGGCAGCGCCGGAAGCTGCCAACAATGCCGTTACCGGCGGAGCGTTGATTCCCCTATTGACGTTGGGCATACCTGGCAGCGCAGTTGCCGCCATTCTGATGGGCGGACTGATGATTCAGGGGCTGCAACCCGGACACGAACTGTTCACAAAACATGCCAATATCACATATTCTGTAATATTTGGCTTTATCATGGCCAATATCCTGATGGGGATCGTTGGAGCCGCGATCTGCAAATACGTGGTAAAGATAACCGACATCTCGCAGGCTGTGTTGTCACCAATTATCGTTGTTTTATCTGTGGTCGGATCTTTTGCGATCGACAACAGCGTGTTTGATATCTATGTAATGGTGGCGTTTGGTCTGGTTGGCTATCTGATGCGTAAGACAGGTTTTCATCCGGCGCCGGCGGTGTTGGCGATCGTTCTCGGTTCGATGGCTGAAGCAGGATTCCGTCAATCGATCGTCATGTCGAAGGGGGATTTGTTGGGTTATTATCTTGGCCGGCCCCTTTGTCTTGTACTGATTGCGCTGATCTTGCTTTCCCTCTTGTCGCCTGTTTTCATGAAATGGTGGCAAAAAAAGCAAGGAATAGCTGTAAGTGATGGTTCGGACGAAGAATAGGAGGAACTGAAAAATGGAAAAACTGGTCTATCTCGACAAAGTGTTTCCCGCGTTGATTGATGTAATGATGGAAAAGAAACCTGCCAACTTGGACGTCAAGTTTTTGTATTTACTTGACCCGACCGAGAAAGACCGTGCTTTGGCCGAAGCGAACTATATTATGCTGGCGGCATTACCGTTGACACGCGAGATGATGGACAAAGCCACTAATGTACGCATGATTCAAAAAAATGGTATTGGCGTCGATAATATTGATCTCAAGGCGGCGGCGGAACTGGGAATTCCGGTTTGCAACACTCCGGGCGGCAATGCGGGCAGTGTGTCGGAGATGACGATGGGGCTGGCGCTGGCCCTCTCGCGCAAGTTGCAAATCCTAGATCGGGCTACTAAAAGCGGTGAATGGCTGATGTGGGAAATGCGGCCGTCTTCTTTTGAAATCAGTGGCAAGACTCACGGTATTATTGGCTTCGGCAACATTGGCAAAGCGGTGGCGAAGCTGTCGCAGGCGTTTGGGACGCAAGTGATTTATTTTGATGCCAGACGTTTGCCAGTCGAAGACGAAAAGAAACTAGGCGTGCAATACCGACCGCTGGATGATTTGCTTGCCGCTTCCGATATTGTGAGTTTGCATGTTCCGTTATTGCCGGATACACGCGGCATGTTCGGTGAGCGGCAACTATCGTTGATGAAACCGACAAGCATATTGGTGAATGTGGCCCGTGGCAATATTGTGGATGAAGCAGCTTTGTATGAGGCGCTTAAGAATAAACGGATCAGCGGCGCTGCCGTTGACGTGTGGGGTAAGGAACCGGTGGCGAAAGACAACCCGCTATTAACGCTTGAAAATATCATTGCAACTCCGCATATTTCCGCAGGTACACGCGACACGCTGCTCAATATCTTTGGCGTGGGTTTTGGCAACATTTCGCGAGTTTCCCAAGGCGGGCAACCTCAGTTTGTCGTTAATGGCATTGCAGAGGCGCGAAAATTGCGATAATCGCGCCCTGAAAGAAGCGTATGATGAAAGGTGGAAAAACAAATGTCAAATGCCGGATTTCGAATTTACTCCAGGATTAATCGTCCTGATCCCAAATTAGTCGAGCAATTCAGCGGGCTGCCGGTGGCAAACATTGCAGATAATATGAACCGACTGTTCTGTGTTGATTCCTCGATTCGTCCGATGAACAAGTGCGCGCTGCTGGGGCCAGCATTCACTGTCAAATCCAGACCAGGCGACAATTTGATGTTTCATAAAGCGTTGGATATGGCAAAACCGGGCGACGTGAT
>JBGSKE010000157.1:0-4142 GCA_041741355.1 Negativicutes bacterium
GGCTTTATGCGGGAACGGGGATTCTTTCTGGGTGGATTGCTGCCCCGTTGGTTCGGCAGCGATGGATTATTGATGCAAAAGGTGCTCGGCCCCACGCCCGACTTTGATCATATGAAGCTGTACAGCAAAACTGCCAAAGAATTGTTCAATTTTATACGCGCCGACCGGGAGGCGGTAACCCGGATTGCTGCGCTATCGCTGCTGACTCCGGCGGAAAGGGAATGGTTTCAAAGGCTGGATGCTGCAACGGTGCGCGAGCTTCCGCCGGCTGCGACTGTGCTCGATTTATTTGCCGAACAGGTCGCGCTGTTGCCGGAGCATCTGGCAGTGGTCGATGGGGAGCGCCGCATCAGTTACAACGAACTGAACGCCAAGGCCGATCAATTGTCGCAGCTGCTCGTCGGTAAAGGCGTAAAGACTGGCGATAGGCTCGCGATTCTCATCGAGCGGTCAGCCGAAATGGTTATAGCCGCCCTGGCCATCTGGAAAGCTGGCGGCGCTTATGTTCCGATCAATCCCCACTACCCGCCGGAACGGCAGTTGTACATTCTTGGCGACGCACACTGTTCGCTGCTGCTGACGAGTTCGGCCCAGGCGGCCTGCGGCAAATTTCCCCTGGATATGATTTGTCTGGATGACCCGGCCATTTGGCAGGGAGCGGCAGAGGAATTGCAGCAAAAGCCGGGCCGGGAAGATCTGGCCTATGTCATATATACTTCCGGTTCGACCGGAAATCCCAAAGGGGTCATGATCGAACATCAAGCATTGCTGAATATGTGCTGTTGGTACAAAGAGTCACACGGACTGCAACCGGCAGACCACAAAGCCCAATGCGCTTCTTTTGCCTTTGACGCCTCCGTGCTCGAAATCTACCCCGCACTGGTTGCCGGCTCAACACTGTTCATTGTGCCGGACAAACTTCTCCAGTGGCTGAGCGGCTTAAACCGTTTTTTTGAGAGTAATCAAATTACGATTGCTTCCTTAACGACTCCTTTGGGTGAGATGCTGATGCGCTTGTTTGATACCCAGTCGCTGCGACTCCTGGATGTCGGCGGCGATACACTAAAACGCTTCACTCCGAGAAACTATCAATTGCTCAATTCATACGGGCCTACCGAATATACGGTTTGCACCAGCGATTTTGCCGTTGACCGGCAATACGAAAATATTCCCATTGGCAAGCCGGTCTGGAATACTGCCGTCTATGTTCTTGATGCAGCCGGACGGCGTCTGCCGGTTGGCGAACCGGGCGAACTATGCATTGCCGGCGCGGGAATTGCCAAAGGGTACCTGAACCGGCCCGAGCTAACCGCCGAAAAATTTGTCGATGATCCGCTTTGCCCAGGGCAAAAAATGTACCGCACCGGTGATCTCGGGCGGCAACTGGTCGATGGCAATCTGGAATTTTTGGGCCGAATTGATTTTCAGGTAAAAATTCGCGGTTTTCGCGTTGAACTCGGCGAAATCGAACAAGCCCTGCTTCAACAGGCGGGGGTTCAGGAAGCGGTTGTCATTGACAGGCTGGATGCGGCAGGCAGCAAGTATCTTTGCGCCTATATCGTAGCGGATGCCAATGTTGCGGTGGCGGGACTGATGGAGCTACTGGCGCAACTACTGCCGGATTACATGATTCCAGCAGCCATTGTGAAACTGGACAGCTTGCCGCTCAATTTCAGCGGAAAAATTGACAGAAAAGCTTTGCCTGAACCAACCTGATATGTGTGCTCCATGATGCACCCAACACATAAAAAAAGGGCTGTTCAAGCAGGTTTAAAAACCTAGATTGAGACAGTCCAGCCGCAATTTTGCGCATACCATTCGATGTCTTCATTGTTTGCATCAGACACAAATGTTCTCCGGAAAAAATCGATAAAATGAATATAAGCCAAGCTGCTTGTCACTAACATATGCGCGCTTCGCTTACCGCAGCCTTTATCCAGCAAGGCATCCTGCGTCATAAAATAAGTCCGAGCAAAACTGTTGCTAATCGCCAGTTCATGGCAAAGATCCTGGCCGACCGGAAACATTTCTTCCAACCAAAAAGCGAACGCGACCGCAAATCCTGCCTCTGCAGTATCTTGCATGTTACGACTTGCTTCTGTGTGGCAACGATGCAGCTCTATCGGAAGAACATTCGACGGATATCGTTCCCAACGTTGACCAACAGCGGCCGAAACTTTTTGCAGTTCGCGGGAAAAATCTTTAATCGGGTGCAAATTATCCCTCCTTTGCAAAAGAATGACTGCGGACAGACTTAAGTAGTGCGTGTTGGCTGACTGATACTATTATATCTTTTGCAGCTGAAAGGTGGGGTTGTCAAATAGAAATATACTCAAAAGGCAAGACATTTGGCTGCTATTATGCGAGAGATTGATAGGGAGGCCTGGCTAGTTTAGTATTGTTTTTAATTAAAAATTTTTGTGGTGCGGATCGAAAGAGTATGTGCCGCAGGGTGCCAGCGGGAGCCGGCATGAAAAACTATTCACATTTAGGAGGCATTGATTCGTGGAGAAAAAAGTACCATTTTCCCAAGCGCAGCTGACTGAGGTAATAAAACAATTTCCTACTCCATTCCATATTTATGATGAAGAAGCAATCCGACAAAATGTGCGAAAGCTAATCACAGCCTTCGATTGGGCACCTGCATTTAAAGAGTATTTTGCTGTTAAAGCGACACCGAACCCAACGATTCTCAAGTTATTGCAGGAAGAAGGCGTCGGTGCGGATTGCAGCTCCCTGGCAGAATTGATTATGGCTGAGCGAAGCGGGATTGTTGGGGAAGAGATTATGTTTTCCTCGAATGACACCCCGGTCGAGGAATTTCAAAAAGCCCGGCAACTGGGCGCGATTATCAATCTTGACGACATTAGCCATATCGAATTTTTGGAAAAACATGTCGGCATCCCCGAAGTAATTTCATTCCGCTATAATCCGGGTCCATTGCTGGCAACAGGTAATACAATTATTGGTTTTCCCGAGGATGCAAAGTACGGCCTGACACGGGAGCAACTTCATTCTGCTTATCGTATTATGCGGGATAAAGGTGTCAAGCGCTTTGGTATCCACACTATGGTGATTTCGAATGAACTGAATAGCGACAGTTTTATCAGCACTGCAAACATGATGTTTGACCTGATTGTTGAGCTTAGCAAAGAATTGGGTATTTGTTTTGAATTTGTAAATTTGGGCGGCGGCATTGGGATCCCCTATAAACCTGAACAACAACCGGTTGACTTGGCTTATGTCGGACAGGGAATCAAACAGGCATATGAGGCGAAAATCACTGCCAACGGGCTGCACCCATTGCGCATTGCAATGGAGTGCGGACGTATGATCACCGGACCTTATGGATACCTGGTTTCCACGGTTCTTCACAAGAAGGCCATTTACAAAAATTACGTGGGCCTCGACGCTTGCATGGCTAACCTAATGCGACCAGCGCTATATGGTTCATATCACCACATAACGGTGGTTGGCAAAGAGCGCCTGCCGAGTGATCATGTCTATGATGTGACAGGGTCCCTGTGTGAGAATAATGATAAATTTGCCATTGATAGAGCGCTTCCGGCCATCGACATCGGCGACATTGTTGTGATTCATGATGCAGGTGCTCATGGGTTTGCAATGGGATTCAACTATAACGGCAAACTGCGTTCGGCTGAACTTTTATTGAAGCCTTCCGGCAAGGCCGAATTAATTCGCCGTGCCGAGACCATTGACGATTATATGGCAACATTGGATATTTAGTCGCAAAATGGTGTCTTGGCTGAGTGGATAGAACGACGGAGTATTAAATAGAAGTCCATGCCGGAACAAATCCGGCATGGACTTCTATTTAATACTCCATGGGAAAATCTTGTATCAAAAAGGAATCTAACGATAAATACCTAGCAGGCCGAAGATGAATGCCAAGGGGATGCCGCTCATTCCAGTTATCAGTAGTTGTGTAAAAAATTTGCCTTTATCAGTCCGCTCAGTTGCCGATGCTACGGCCAGTGCGCCCAAGGTTGACAATGGGCTGAGCGTTACCACGTGAGCCCCCACTACAATCGCCGACACCAAGGAACTGGCTTTCACCGTCCCGCCCATATGTTCGACAATGCCGGGAACCGTGGGAATCAGCGTCGGCATTACTACTCCGG
>JBGSKE010000158.1:0-5518 GCA_041741355.1 Negativicutes bacterium
AATGTAATAAAACTCCTGCCAGATTCAATGCTGGCAGGAGTTTTATTACATTGGTATGAATAATGCCGGTATTTTTGTTGAAATACAATGGCGCTGGCCTAATGTTCTGCAGATGAAATTAGAGTAGTCTTGGTAGTGAAAGATTAAATAAGGGGGAACATATTCATGACAGAAAAACGCAGTGCAATTGTTGCGACATTCAACACCCACACAGAGGCCGAAAAGGCTGTAAAAGAAATCCAGAAAGCTGGGTTTGATATGAAAAAGTTGTCGATCGTGGGCAAAGATTATCATTCGGATGAACACGTGGTTGGGTATTACAATCTGGGTGACCGTGCCCAAAACTGGGGCAAGCTGGGAGCCTTTTGGGGCGGGTTATGGGGCTTGCTTTTTGGATCAGCATTTTTCTTTGTTCCGGGAATAGGCCCGATACTGGTAGCCGGTCCTTTGGCCGCCTGGGTTGTCGGTGCGCTTGAAGGGGCAATAGTCGTTGGCGGCGCAAGCGCTATCGGAGCAGCTCTTTATGGCATTGGCATTCCCAAGGATAGTATTGTGTTATATGAGACTTCACTAAAGGCCAATAAGTTCTTGTTGATTGATCAAGGATCATCTGACGAAGTGGAGCAGATCCGTAAGATCGTGGCAACCGCCAAGGATATTGAGACAGTGGTCCACCATGACTTAAACTCCCAATGAATGTGCGGAACAGGAGGAGGCTAATGTGAAGAAAAAAATTCTTTCTCCCAAATTGCTTCATAATATTGACGCATATTGGCGGGCAGCAAATTATTTGGCGGTCGGCCAGATGTATCTGTATGATAATCCTTTGTTAAAACAGCCGCTGCAATTGTCGCACGTGAAGCCGACACTGCTCGGACACTGGGGCACGACTCCGGGGCAGAACTTCATCTATGTTCATCTGAATAGGGTTATCAAGAAGTATGATCTGGATATGATCTATATTTCCGGTCCCGGACACGGCGGCCCGGCACTGGTGGGCAACACTTATCTGGAAGGTACTTATAGTGAAATTTATCCCAATATCAGCCAGGATGAAGCCGGGCTGAAAAAACTGTTTAAACAGTTTTCCTTCCCAGGGGGAATTCCCAGTCATGTGTCGCCGGAGTGCCCGGGTTCGATTCACGAAGGAGGCGAACTGGGGTATTCGCTAAGTCATGCGTTTGGCGCTGCGTTCGACAATCCTGAACTGGTTGTCGCCTGTGTGATCGGCGACGGTGAAGCGGAAACAGGGCCTTTGGCTACGGCCTGGCACTCCAACAAATTTCTCAATCCGGTCACCGATGGCGCCGTGCTGCCCATTCTGCACCTCAACGGCTATAAAATAGCCAATCCGGCCGTGCTGGCCCGCATCACGCACAAGGAACTGGAGCAGTTGCTGCGCGGCTACGGCTGGAATCCCTTCTTTGTGGAAGGCGATGAACCGGAAAAGATGCATCAACTCATGGCCGCAACCTTGGAAAAGGTCGTGGGGGAGATCCGGAAAATCCAAACCAAGGCCCGAGACAAGAATGACTCCACCCGGCCACGCTGGCCGATGATCGTCCTAAAGTCGCCCAAAGGTTGGACCGGACCGAAAGTCGTTGACGGAATGCAAATTGAAGGCACTTTTCGGGCGCACCAGGTGCCGCTTCTTGTTGACGCCAAGCATCCTGAACACTTACCGCAGCTTGAGCGCTGGCTGAAGAGCTACAAACCGGAAGAACTGTTCGATGAGACTGGCCGGTTGCTGCCGACACTGGCCAAACTGGCGCCTAAAGGTGACCGGCGGATGGGGGCCAATCCTCACGCTAACGGCGGCGTGCTGCTGCGAGACCTGCTGCTGCCCGACTTTCGGAACTATGCGGTGAAAGTACCATGGCCTGGGTCAGTTCAGGCTGCCGACACGCATGTGCTCGGCGAGTTCCTGCGGGATGTGGTCAAGCTCAATCAGGAAGAGCGCAATTTTCGGATCTTCGGTCCCGACGAAACACTTTCCAATCGTCTGAATGCTGTTTTTGAAGTGACGAATCGTCAGTGGGTTGCCCGGACGGAAGAAAACGATGAGTTTCTCGCATCAGAGGGCCGGGTCATGGAGATGCTGAGCGAACATCAGTGCCAGGGATGGCTGGAGGGATATCTGCTTACCGGACGGCATGGACTTTTCAATAGCTATGAAGCCTTTATCCACATTGTCGATTCGATGTTCAACCAGCATGCCAAATGGCTGAAAGTCACCGCAACGTTGCCGTGGCGAAAAAAGATAGCGTCGCTGAACTATCTGTTGGCGTCTCATGTCTGGCAGCAGGCGCATAACGGTTTTACCCATCAGGACCCCGGCTTCATTGATCACGTGGTCAACAAGAAAGCGTCGGTCGTGCGGGTGTATCTGCCGCCAGACGCCAATTGCCTACTGTCAGTCTGGGACCATTGCCTGAGAAGCAGGCAGTATGTCAATGTTGTGATTGCCGGTAAATATCTGTCGCACCAGTGGCTGAGCATGGAAGATGCAGTCGAACATTGCACGAAAGGAATCGGCGTATGGCAATGGGCCAGCAGCGATCAAGGCGCCGAACCGGATGTGGTGATGTCCTGTTGCGGCGATGTGCCCACTCTCGAAACACTGGCCGCGGTTTCTATCCTCAGTAAACATCTGCCTGACCTGAAAATCCGGGTGGTCAATGTCGTTGATCTCATGAAGCTGCAACCCGGCACGGAACATCCGCACGGATTGAGCGACCAAGCCTTCGATGAATTGTTTACAAAAGACCGACCGATCATATTTGCTTTCCATGGCTATCCGTGGCTTGTCCACCGATTGACATACCGCCGCACCAATCACGAAAACTTGCATGTTCGCGGGTACAAGGAAGAAGGGACCATCACCACAACTTTTGATATGACTGTTCTGAACGACATGGATCGTTTTCACTTGGTGCAGGACGTGATTGACCGGCTGCCGCAATTGGGAGTGAGCGGCAACAAGCTAAAACAGCTGATGCAGGACAAGCTAATCGAGCACAAGAACTACATCGAAAAGTATGGCCAGGACATGCCGGAAATTCTGAACTGGCATTGGAATTATGCGCAGAACGCGCCGGATGCGAAGCGTTGATAGAAAAGGAGAACAGGTTATGAACAAAAGTCCTCTGAAAGAATTGCGTGCATTTGGGCAGTCGGTTTGGCTTGACTACATTTGCCGGGACCTGGTTGCCGGCGGTGGGTTGCGTCGCCTGATCGAAGAGGATGGGCTGCGGGGAATGACTTCGAACCCGGCCATATTTGAGAAGGCCATCGCAGGCAGCCGCGATTACGACGAAGACATTCGTTCTATGGCGAGCAAGGGAAAAAACGTTGTGGAAATATATGAAACGATCAGCCAAGGCGACGTGCAGAAAGCCGCCGATGAATTTCGACCGCTCTACGAGCGGACTGAGGGAAAAGATGGATATGTCAGTCTGGAGGTCAATCCCCACCTAGCGCATGACACTCCCGGAACGATAGAGGAAGGCCGCCGGTTGTGGGCTGCGCTGAACCGTCCCAACGTTTTGATCAAGATTCCGGCGACGGTTAATGGGTTGCCCGCCATTCGACAACTTATCAGCGAAGGGATCAACGTCAACGTGACATTGCTGTTTGGTTTGCCCCGCTACCGACAAGTGGCCGAAGCGTTCATCGCCGGCATCGAAGCGCGAGCGGCCCAGGGGAAACCTGTAAATCACGTTGCTTCGGTGGCTAGTTTCTTTGTAAGCCGTATTGATACGATGGTCGATCCAATGCTGGACAAAATTATCGGACTCGGCGGCAAGCCGGCCGTCTTGGCGAAAGAGGCGCGTGGACAGGTTGCCATCGCCAGCGCAAAAATGGCGTATCAGATTTACAAGGAAATTTTCTACAGTGACCGGTTCAAGAAACTGTCCCAACAAGGCGCCCGTGCACAGCGACTGCTCTGGGCCAGTACCGGAACCAAGGATCCCGGCTTCAGTGATGTGAAATATATCGAAGCGCTGATCGGGCCGGATACAGTGAACACGGTCCCTGTCGAGACTCTCGACGCGTACCGCGACCATGGAAAGCCGGAGGTCCGTCTGGAACAAGACCTCGACAGAGCCGGCTGGGTTTTGGAGCGGTTGCCGAAACTTAATATCAGTCTCGACATTGTCACACAACGGCTTGAGGACGAAGGCGTTGAGAAATTCAATAAGCCTTTCGACAAACTGATGCAGACATTGACACAAAGGTCTGCTGGAGAGTAGAGATATCAAAGCCGAACAAATGAAGTGGATTATCGGAAATATGGAGTTGAAGCTTCCTATGCCTTTCACATTGAAGCCGCTATGCTTTTTAAAGCGTTATCCTGATTCGATTTAATGAAACGAGGTAAGGTTATGAAGGTGAATTCTAAGGATTTCCGTGTTTCTGAAGGTGAAAAGATCAAGTTGGAAAAGTGGCCCACCCGGATAACCCCGGTCTTTGAATCAAAAGACGATTATCATGACATCCTGGAAAAACGCGTCAATGAATTAAGCGATCTGCAGCGCATGTTAGCAGCGCATAATCGGTATGCATTGCTGCTCATTTTTCAGGGAATGGATGCTGCAGGAAAGGACGGCGCGATCAGGCATGTGATGTCCGGCGTCAACCCCCAAGGCTGCCAAGTTTATAGCTTCAAAATCCCCAATGAACAGGAACTTGAACACGATTTTCTCTGGCGTACTACTTACCGATTGCCGGAGAAAGGACGGATCGGCATTTTTAACCGATCCTATTATGAAGAGGTGCTAATCGTTCGCGTTCACCCCGAAATCCTCAAAAGTCAGAATCTGCCCAAAGAAGTTCTCGACATAAAACATATTTGGAACGAACGATATCAATCAATCATCGATCTGGAAAAACATTTGCATCGCAATGGTACCTGGATCATCAAATTTTTTCTGCACCTTTCCAAGGATGAGCAACGCAAACGTTTTATAGAACGAATTGATGAATCTGAAAAAAATTGGAAATTCAGACGCGCCGATATTGAGGAACGTCATTATTGGGATGACTATATGGAAGCTTACGAGAAATGCCTGGAAACAACGAGCACCAAGGAGGCGCCTTGGTATATCGTGCCAGCGGATGAAAAATATAATACCCGTTTGATCGTATCGCAGATTGTCCTGGACACGATGAATAAAATGAAAATGAGCTATCCTGAAGCTGATAAACAACGTCGTGAGGCACTTCAACTGATCCGGAGCACACTTGTCAAATAGAGAAGATAGGCTAAGGAAACGACCCGACTCCAACACCTTCCGCTTGCGTACTTCAGGGTGCGAAACTGGAGGTGCAATTGATCTTCAGATAGCGGTGACAAAGATCTAATCGATAGGAGGAATGATAATAATGAGAAAGACCCTGTTAATAACGGCCCTGTTTATGATTGCTGCGTTCTGTTTTTTGCCGGTGAGTTATGCGCAAGCCAATGACGACAAAACAACGATTGAAGATGTAAAGCAGGAAACGCAAGAGTTGATTT
>JBGSKE010000159.1:0-3148 GCA_041741355.1 Negativicutes bacterium
AGAGTGAGATGCTTGTTCTTTCTGTCTTTCATTTGCGGCCTCCAGTCCGAGTTTTTTCCCAGACTAAATTCTACCGCTTTTTCATTCCCGGACTAAATTCCACCCCCTTGTCCATTGTGGATGTTACTTTGGGAATTTACATAAAAATAAAAATGCAGTGAATGGCGGCAAGAAAGCAGGAAATAAGATTGCCAAGCGCGAAGAAATAGCGTCAGGAAGAAGTTGTCAGAACAATCGTGGTTTTTCTCATGATTCATAGATGTAGTGCATATGTTTGGAGGGATTGGAAATGGAAGTTCATGTTGCAAGACAACCGATATTTAACGTGGACAAGAAGGTCATCGGCTATGAACTTTTATTTCGCAATGGAACGGGGGATTTTTTCCCCGATTCTGATCGAGATCAAGCAACAGCCGATGTCATCAACAGCAGTTTCTTTCTAAAGATAGTGGATGATTTGGCGGGAGGCAAAAAAGCCTTCGTCAATTTTACGCCACGGTTGGTTAAGCAGGAAATGATGACAATTTTACCGGCAAAGGTGTTGGCAGTGGAGTTTTCGGAAACGGTTGATGCTGACCAGGATGTTTTGACGGCGTGCAGTCATTTAAAAGAAAAAGGCTATATGGTAGTCTTGGATGATTTTGTCCATCATCAGAATTCGGCTGAAATTCTGAAACTGGTGGATATGGTCAAAGTTGACTTTGTCAAAACCAAAGAGGCTGACCGCAAAGCAATCGCGGCGCAGCTGGGTCCTTTGGGCATCTCGTTGCTGGCCGAAAAAGTTGAAAGTTATTTTGACTTTAAACAGGCCAAAGAATTTGGCTATCAGTATTTTCAAGGTTATTTCTTCGGTCGGCCCGAAATTTTTACTGGGCGGGATATTCCCGGCTATACGGTGAATTATCTGAATATGCTGCGTGAAGCCAGCCGGACGGAAATCGATTTTGACAAGATGGAACAAATTTTCCGGCGCGATGTTGCCTTGTCATTTAAATTGCTGAAATTTATCAATTCTTCGTTCTTTGGCGTGCGCAATAAGATTTCTGCAGTGCGGCAAGCGTTGGTCATGTTGGGTCGCAAAGAGATTCTTAAGTGGATTTCCTTATTGGCGTTACAAAATATTGCTCAGGAAAAGCCTGATGAAGTGGTTGTGTTATCCTTGATTCGTGCGCGCTTCGGCGAATTGCTGGCTTTTCAGATGGGCTGGAGTAAGCGCAGTAATCAGGCGTTTTTGGTTGGTTTGTTTTCCTTGGTTGACGCGATGCTTGATCGCCCGATGAGCGATGTCTTGCGCGAGTTGCCGCTGGAAGATGATATCGTCGTAGCACTGCTGCGAGGCGACAACGATCTTGGTCAATTGCATATCATGGCGCGGCATTATGAGAAAGCCGAGTGGGAAGAGTTCTCGGCGATGGCGCAAAAAATCGGGATTCCCGAGCAAGATGTGGCCAAACTTTACCGTCAGGCGTTGGAATGGGCGCAGGGATTATTTGTACTGCTATCCTAGCAACGTTCCGTGTTCGATCAAAGACCTTCTTTTTCGCGAAGAAGGTCTTTTTGTAAACATATTGGAAACTAATAAATCCAAATTGTAAAATATTTTTAACGTTTTTGTAATATAATGTTTCCAATAATTTGTTTGGCATTGATAAAAGAGACTTGTTTTCGCGGACCTGTCACCGCTGTTTTCAGTGAAACGCCCCATTAATCGGCCTTCTACTGGATCGGGCCGTGACAAGGAACAAGGTTGGCATAGTTTTTGCACTGTATCTCTGCGGAAGGAATATCCTTCACGTAAAGAAGCGGAGGCAGATTTTATGATTATTGGTGTAGTCAAAGAAATTAAGAACAATGAGAACCGAGTGGCCTTGACTCCGGCAGGGGCGGAAGCATTCCGGGCGGCGGGACACAAAGTTTTGGTGGAAGAAGGCGCTGGTCTGGGCAGCGGGTTTGCTGATGAACTGTATGTGAATTATGGGGCGGAAATTGTCGGTGACAAGAAAAAACTGTTTGATGCCGCTGAAATGATCATGAAAGTCAAAGAGCCGCTGGAATCCGAATATGATTTGTTTCACCAGGATCAGTTACTATTCACTTATTTGCATTTGGCGCCGGAGCCCGAACTGACCCGTGCGCTGTTGAAGGCAAAAGTGACCGGGATCGCTTATGAGACGATTGAAGGCGTAAACCGTAGCTTGCCGTTGCTTATTCCGATGAGTGAAATCGCCGGTCGAATGGCAACCCAGGTCGGCGCGCATTTCCTGGAGAAGCATGAAGGCGGTAAAGGCGTCCTGCTTGGAGGAGTTCCGGGCGTGGCGCCGGCGCAGGTCGTTGTGATTGGCGGCGGTATTGTCGGAACCAATGCGGCGCGGATTGCCAAAGGGATGGGAGCGCGGGTCGCTATTATCGATAGTTCGGCGGAACGGTTGCGCCAACTGGATGACTTGTTCCAGGGAACCGTAATGACGATCAGTTCCAATTCTTACAATATCGCCGCCTGGACTCGCAAAGCCGATCTGTTGATTGGCGCGGTGCTGATCCATGGCGCTAAAGCGCCCAAATTGGTTGCCGAAAGCATGGTCAAGACCATGGAGACCGGTTCTGTTATTGTTGACGTGGCGATTGATCAGGGCGGTTGCGTGGAAACGTGCGACCATGTTACAACGCACAGCAATCCTACCTTTATCAAGCATGGCGTGGTCCACTATTCGGTTGCCAATATGCCAGGGGCAGTTGCGCGGACTTCAACACTGGCGCTGACTAATGCGACATTGCCGTATGCGTTGCAGATTGCCGGTCGCGGCTGGAAAGCAATGGCGAAAGCTGATTCCGGGTTTGCCAAGGGAGTTAATGTTACCAATGGTTATCTGACTTATCAGGCGGTGGCTGATGCGCTGAAAATTCCCTGCAGCGAGCTGGCAAGTTTGTTGTAAGAAGGCGCAGGACGTCGCCGCAGAAAGGGGACGTCGCATGGAAACCACCCGCCTGAAGTTGCCCAACGTTGATCGTGTCGGCTTGGTACTCGACATATCAGAGGTTTTGGCAGTACGAAAGATTAATATCATTTCCATGGAAGTGGAGCCGAATACTACCTACCTGGAGCTGGAAAGCATGTCGGAAACGATCCGACAGGAGGTGGTGGCGGCTC
>JBGSKE010000160.1:0-10439 GCA_041741355.1 Negativicutes bacterium
CTCAAAGAGCTGAATGTTTGGATTTCGTCAGATGTGAATAAGCAGCATATGCCTGCTGATTTTGCAAAAAAGTTTCCTAACACTCGAATTATTATTGATGGTACGGAAATTCCTGTTGAAAAACCTTCATGTGTCAAAGACCAAGCTGTGACATGGTCTTCTTATAAACACAGAAATACTTTAAAAGTGTTAATCGGAGTCTCACCAAGAGGACTAGTTACATATGTATCTGAAGCATATGGCGGCTCAGTGAGTGATCGACAAATATGTGAAAGAAGCACTTTACTTTCGGAAAATTTGTTTGAAAAAGGAGATGGTATTATGGCAGATCGTGGCTTTATTGTTCAAGACCTCTTTTGTCTCAAACATGTGTTTATAAATACACCAACTGTTATGAGGGGTCTTAACCAACTGCCACCAGCCACTGTGGAGCGAGATCGAAGGATTTCATCCAAACGAGTTCATGTTGAACGGGTGATTGGTTTAGCAAATCACTTTTTTGCACGGAACTAGAATTCCCCAGAATATTTGCCGCCAGCGCTCCAGCCAGATTGCCCAGGAAAGAACTTTCTTCCA
This sequence comes from Negativicutes bacterium, assembly GCA_041741355.1. GTDB lineage: Bacteria > Bacillota > Negativicutes > UBA1444 > UBA1444 > UBA1444. Next base: position 577 of record JBGSKE010000160.1, read on the forward strand.
CAGTGGCCCCGACGCCGACGCCTAAACTGGCAAGAGAAAAAAACGCATCGCCCGCCCCGACGGTATCTTGTACAGACAGTGTAAGCGCAGGAGTTTTCACTTCTGTCAGATCACGATCCAGAGCCAACGAACCCAGAGACCCCAATGTTACCCAGCCAACCTTCGCCTGCAAATGATGCATCAGTTCTTTTAGCAACGTCACTTCCGCAGCTTTACTGTTGGAAAGCGCCAGGCGCAATTCCCGAATGTCCAGCGTAAAATAATCGGCATGATGATATTTCGTAATCAGATTGGTGCCAAAGTTTGACGAGTTGGTCTGGCAGTTCAGCGACAGCAGCGGCGACTTTGTCTGCAAAATATCCATAGCGACTGGATCCAGCAACCCATGTCCAAAATCGGTCACGACGACCAGGTCATACTTGGGAACTTCTTTCTCCAGTCTGTCGTGAAAAGATTTTCGATCGACTTCCCGGATGTCGTCTACATCATCCGGCAGATAATTCATGGAAAACAGTTTGTCATATTCGTTGCGAATACCCCGACGCTCGACAAACCGACGTTTGACTGTCGTCCGGAAATCATTGTTAAATTGAAGATCGAGACGCATGAGCGGACTAAGGTCATTCAAGATTTGACTATGAATCGCCGGGTCTTCACCCACAATGGCGCACACACTGACATGGTTGGAAAAACCGGCCAAGTGCTTGGCTACGGCCAAAGATCCGCCCAAATAGCGTTCTTCGCGTTGATAGCGTGCGGAAAAGGTCCGGTCTTTGGATGTCAGGCCCTGAACCGTGCAAAAAACATATTCATCAATGATAATGTCGCCAACAACCAGCACTTTCAGCTTTTTCATCTGATCAACCGTTTTCCTCACCGATTCGAAAGGAACACGGCTCGCAAAATCTTGGGCAAATTCTTTGACCCCGGGTGGAAATACAGAAAAATTCTGGTTCAGCAGTTTTGTCGAACTAAACACAATGCCATCGGTAAAGCGAATATCGCCGCCATACGAACGGACCCTGTCCGCTTCTTTGTCGATATTGCCTGTTACATCGTCTTCGGCAACAGCGTATTCCTTGCCTTTTACATAATAGTCAGGCTGTACGCAATCAATCGCTTCTGCCGCCGTAGCCGCCTCAATGGCAAGAACATAGTCTGTACAAGCCATGGCCGCCAGCGATTTCAGCCGCAATTCATCCGAAAAATATGGCCGTCCCGGACCGCGGTTCACATAAGGAGCGGAAGTGATCGACACTACCAGTACATCACCCATCGCCTTAGCTTCTTCGAGATGTGCGATATGCCCAGGATGCAACAAATCAAAAACACCGTGACAAAGCACTGTCTTTTTGCCGGCTTGCTTCAGTTTGTCGCGCAATTTCGGCATCTGTTGCATAGTAACAATTTTTTGTTTAGTCAATTCTTTTCATCCCCTTACGTCAAATAGCAAGGAAGTTTTTAATAATCTTCAATCCCATGGGGCCGCTTTTTTCCGGATGAAACTGGCAACCGTAAAGATAATCCCTATATATTATGGCTGAAACCGACCTTCCCCCATAAACGGTATCCGCCAAGCGGTTTTGTGGATTGTCAGGAACTGGAGTAAAAGAATGCACAAAATATACCGATGTTTTCTCTTCCAACCCCTTTAAAACAGTGTTTTCCCAATGCACTGCAGTATTGGTTTGAGGAAAAAGCAAGTTATTCCATCCGACATGAGGGACTTTATGACTTTTCCCATCCGCATCTATATCCGGAATTTTCTCCACTCGGCCTTTGATCAATCCCAACCCTTTATGTGTTCCGAATTCATCACTTTCATCCATCATCATTTGCATTCCGAGACATATTCCAAGAAATGGACGTTGCATTTCAGCATAACGTTGAGCAGCAGCAGTTATATTTCTATTGCATAATCCGTTCATAGCATCAGAAAATGCACCGACACCAGGCAAAACCAAACGTTCCGCAGCAAGAATTATCTTGGGGTCATCAGAAATTTGAATCTTTGCATCGAAAAATTCAAAAGCTCGCGCAACACTAAATAGATTTCCTATTCCATAATCAATAATAGTTACTGATTTCATTTTCCATCGGACCTCATATTTATTCCTCGCGCAATCATTTCATGCTTAATGTCTGAAATTGTAAATTTGTTATAGTGCAAGACATGTGCCAACGCAACCGCATCTGCTTTTCCGCATTTAATTACGGCCTCTAAGTGGTCTATTGTTCCCATCCCGCCTGAAGCAATAACAGGAATCGGCAGCGTAGAAGCAACAGCATTTACTAAATCACAATCAAAGCCTGAAGCTGTCCCTTCTTGATCAACCGATGTCAAAAGTATTTCGCCTGCCCCTAACTTCCACCCTTGGTGAGCCCATTCCAATACGTCCATCCCACTATTCTCGCGTCCATTATCTGTTAATGCAATCCATTTGCCCGGATGGATCTTTTTTGCAGCTATTGACAGTACAATGCACTGTGAACCAAACCTTTGAGCCGCTTCCTGCAACAAGCTAGGCTGTTTCGTAGCGAAAGTATTAATCGCAATTTTATCGGCCCCGACTCTCAGCAGCGATGTAATATCGTCAATTGTTCGGATCCCTCCGCCAACCGTAAGTGGGATGAATATATTTGATGCTGCACTTTTGACTATTTCATGAAGATTATTTCTTCCATAGAGACTCGCAACTGTATCTAAATAGATTAACTCATCGGCGCCCATTTGGTAATACTTTGTAGCATATTCCTGAGGAGAACCTATAACCCGTAACCCTTCCAAGTGAACACCTTTTATTAAATTGGGTCCTTTAATATCAAGGCGTGCAATCAAACGCACATTATGCATTTAATCATCGACGCCTCCTCCCCAAATCGTGTGCCGGATTTTCCATTTCCCATCAACCTTGCGCCAGAGATGCGGAGATAGTTCACGATAAAAATCGATTACTTCCCAGAATTCTTCTTCAGTGATACTCAAATATTCTAGGAAATCCTTAAAGTACTTCTGAGGAAATTCGCCATCATATCTCTTAACCAACGCAATGGCTTCTTCGCGTGTAATATGGCCGTCACGGACTTCGTGAGCTGCATCCGATGTTGCACGTGCAATCCCGAATTTTATATACGCAAGGTAAAAATGAAAGCCGTCAGTTTTGTCATCGAGGCTAGCATATTTCGAATACGTTCCCTCAGATCTTTCAGCATTAGCTTCAAACCCGCAGTGTTCAGCCGCATAGTAATAGTTTTCTTGTGGAATCCACTTAACATAGTATGAAAGCCAGTGCATTTCCGGGTTTAACCGTTGCATATCTTCTAGTTTGGGGATTCTATATAACTCCAAAGGATTATTTTGCATTTCCTCCTTTGTGAACATTCCGCACTCAAGCCCCTGCTCAACCAATTCATCCATTCCAGACCCTTTCCAATACAAATGTTTATAGTCTTCGGGCGACTCGAATGGTTTATGAATATTTTTAGTTGACCCTCCATATTCTACTTCGCCACTTTCACCATAAAAAATGAGAGGAATATTAAATTTCAGAGCCATATGGTATGCATAATTCTTCTGTCCATACTGAAAAGGATCCCAAGCATCACCATGAAGTTCAAAAGCAAGGCGAGAAAGCTTTCGATGAATGGCGCCATTAGGGAAACACAAAATATTGTCAAATCCACCCTTGTCTTTAAAATTCAAATAATTTTTCCAACCAATATCTGTATAAAGAAAAGGCGCCCAAGTCACCGTAAGCGGGTGCATACCATATTTATATTTGAGCAGATGGGCCGTAAAGCCGCTATCCTTACCACCGCTGCCAGGAACAACGCAATCATAACTACCATCTTTTGAACGATAACGGTCCAACAGCGCAAGCAATTCTTGTTCTCGTTCATTCCAATCAATGAATTTATATTTTTCTGAAGCATAGTTGCATGCGCTACAAACACCGTTTTCATCAAAAGCAATTCTCGGTCTTTGATTAGACACAACACATTTTGTACAGTATGTCACTTTTTGGGGCCTATGGGGTAATTGCTGGTCGAGCGTTTTTCCAAATAACATCATCGTCAACCTCCAAATAAATATAACATTATAAATTCAAATACCAACCAAGTCATTACCAGGCGCTCCAGCCACCGTCCACAATCATATTATGTCCCGTCATGTAGCTCGACGCATCCGACGCCATGAACACTAGTGCACCGACGAGTTCGTCGCCGTTGGCCATTCTTCCCAGGGGCACTTTGGCGGAGTAACGGCGCTTAAATTCATCATTTTGTCCGCTTTCCACGCCGCCTGGCGTCAACGTATTGACCCGGATGTTCTGATCGGCCCAATAGGTCGCAAGATATTTCGTCAACCCAACGACCGCTGCTTTGGAAACGGTATAAACTGCTGGTGTATTGATCTGTCGGTTCAGATAAAATGAACCTTCATAGATTCGCTTGTCAGGACCGTTGATCCCGTAGTGAGAGGCCGTTTGAATTATGCTGCCGCCGACGCCTTGCTTTATCATTTGCTTACCCACCGCTTGCGCCACCAAAAACATGCCATCAATATTTACAGCCATTATTTTTCGCCATTCTTGCAACGCATAGTCTTCAAACGGCGCAAAAAAAGCGTCCAGATCCGTCGATTTTGTTGCTGCATTATTGTGCAAAATGTGGATTCCACCAAGTGCGGCCACTACTTGTTCGACCATAGCGGCAACCGAGACGGGGTCGGCTACGTTGCACCCCACTCCAACGGCCTTCACACCGTATCGTTTTGACAGTTCGTCCGCATACGCAGCAGCGGCGGACTCATCCAGATCAATAACGCCCACTTGCGCCCCGAAAGTCGCCAGTCCTGCACAAAATCGTTTTCCCAAAATCCCGAGACCGCCAGTAACAATCGCGGTTTTTCCCTGCAAGCTGAATAAATCGCGATAGGGATCTTTTTCATTCATAGTCTTTCCTCCTCTTGTTCGCAATAAACTCGACAAGTTCAAACTCCAATTCTGAATCGATGTCGATGGACCGATCTTCCGGCATTACATACAACATCGTATCTTTGTCAAATATTGAAGTTTGCCGCAATAATGCCTCGCGTTGCCACACATAGATAGATGCATTCATATCGTAACATGCCGGCGCATCTTGCCGCCTGAAAATTTGAGCAGTGGGAGGTTTACTCAAATGGACAAACCCTTCGCCATCCATCTCGACCAGATTAAAGTAGGGAGATTTGCGAGCCGGCGCACCGGTAATTACATTGGAAACGTTATTACTCTCCAGCAATCGTACTGCCCCGCAGATGTCATCAACTGTCCGCAGCGGAGCCGTCGCATCAAGATCGACGATGACGTCGCACTGAAAGCCAGCTTTTTTTTCAGTTTCAATCATACAGTGCTGAATCACTGGTAATTTAGCCGCAGTGTCTGTTGCCAGTTCGGCTGGCCGGTTGATCAGGATATCTGCTCCCCATTTTCGCGCAGTGTCCAATATTTCCTGGGAATCGCTGCTCACGGCAATCAGCTCGAACAATCCGGTTTCCCGGGCTTGCCGGATAGTATGTGCAATCAGCGGTTTACCCAAAAAATCGCGGATGTTCTTGTTCTTAACGCCCTTTGATCCGCCACGGGCACAGATTGAACAAATTCGTTTCATCGTTTCACCCATCTTTGCTCGATCATTGATTTTTCAGCGCCATGGATTAGCGCCTGAACTGCCAGTCCTTGCGAAATGGAACACAACGAGGCGACATCGCCATTCATCGCTGCCAAATGCTCCGCACGATATGTATCATCACGAGCCACCACACAAGTTTCGACCTGTTGGGCAACCTGGAGAACGCCGCGCGCCAAGTCGAGCCTAATCGTCTGTGTATCTGTGTTTATGACAATTTCGCGGCGTAAAACACGATCCAGGTAGTTCAGGTGAATCATCGTCAAAGGACAATTCTCCATCGCAACAAGCAAACCAAACGCATCATCGCTGTCGCCCGCCAGATGACTGAAATGGCCGCCAATAGCCACTACCTGTTCCCACCCGCCCAAAAGCCAGTTCAGATAGTCCAGTTCGTGACTGAGGTCTCGCAACACTCCGCCGCCTTCCAGTTTTCGCGCTGAATAGCTTTGCCGATAATCTGTACCTGGCCGCCAGTCCGGCAGATATTGTCCAACGTAGGCATGTGCGGTGATGATAGTCTGCCCCTGCAGCAAAGATTTTAGCCGTTGGAGCAGCGGATGAAACCGCAGATTGTAAGCGACGTAAACATTTTCGAATGAATGTTGCGGCAAAACCATATCCGTGTGGAACAGCGGTTTTTCAACCATGACCATTCCCGCGAATCCGGCATTCGCCAGCGCGGTCAACGTATCATGATGTTGATGGGTCCGATTAGCAATCACGACATAGTCGGGTTGCGCCTTTGCCAACGCCATTGTCAACTCGCCAAAACAGGGATACTCCGCCGTGCCATGTTGGCTGACAACGGAAACGTTGTTCCCTAGTTCGTGCAGGACTCTGGCATGACGGGTGCCAATCGAGCCGAATCCAATGACCAGACATTTCATCCGAACACCTCGGAAAACTCACCATTTGCTCTTTCAAAATCACTCATTCGACCGATGTCCAACCAGTATTCACGGATGGGAAAAGCCACGATTTTCTGATCATTTTTCAACAATAGGGCAAAGAGATCCGGCATATCAAGATAGGTTTGGTCTGAAATCATACTTAATGCCGCCGGTTCAAAAACATAGACGCCCGCATTTACAAAATGACTATAGATCGGTTTCTCTTCAATCGCCAGCAATTGATGTTGTTCAAGACGCACGACTCCATATGGAATCTGCGTCGTAAATTCCCGCACGCACATCGTTGCCGCCGGGCCATGTTCCTCATGAAAACGCAGTAGATGGTGGTAGTTCACTTTGGTCAATACATCGCCGTTCATTACCAGGACAGGAGCGGTAGGAGAATCTTGCAACAGGCTTAGCGCCCCGGCGGTCCCCTTTTTCTCTTTTTCGCGCACATAAGTGATCTCGGCGCCCCATTTTGACCCATCGCCAAAATAAGCTTCTATCATCTCCGCCTTATAGTGAACAGCAAAACAAAACCGGTAGAAACCGTATTCCAGAAAACTCTGTAAAATAGTCTCCAATACCGGCTTGCCACCGACTTTCAGCAGAGGTTTCGGACAATCATTCGTCAACGGGTCCAGCCTGGCGCCTCGACCGCCGACCATCAGCACCACCAGGTTTTCTCTGCGAAATACATTCGTCAACCCGCCAAATGTTTCGACAAAAATCAGGTGTCCATTTTCATCCAGTACGGGAACGTGCTGAATATCCTTTTGTCGCATCATCGTCAATATATTTTCTCGCGGTTCAGCGATGCCGGCTGTTGTCGGGTCTGCGTTCATAACTTGTGTCACCGGTGCAGACAGTGCAATCCCTTTTAAAATCCCCCGACGGATATCACCGTCCGTAACAGTGCCAAGCAGTTTCCCGTCTTCAGCAACCACAATCGCAATCTGCATCGAGTTTCGGTCAATACTTTCTATAGCCTCGGCCACCGATATGGTTGCAGACACCAAAGTATTTCGCCAGTCCTTCATTCTTCCACCACCCGCGCCGGAACTCCTAAAGCAATGGTCGCTGCCGGTATATCGCCAACGACTACTGCCCCGGCTCCAATCAATGCTTCTGGTCCAACTTCTATTCCTTGAATCACTACCGCACCGACGCCAACATGAGCTCCATCCCTGACGCAAACTGTTCCTGACAACGTTGCTCCCGGCGCGATATGTACGTGGTCACCGATTTGACAGTCATGGTCAACACTGGCGCGGGTATTTATAATCGTGTTGCACCCGATGACCGCTCCAGTCTGAATGACCGCGCCAGCCATGATTTGCGACCCACAACCTATGAGTACATCGGGGGCGATAATTGCCGACGGATGAATAACCTTTGTGAAATGATAACCCATTTGGCCAAAATGTTCAAACACTTTTTTCCGCAGTGCCGTTGAGCGAGCTGACCCTATCCCATTGGCCAACATCACTTCATCCGGCGCATAGGCGCCGATGGCATCATCCGGGCCCAACCACGGCAACCCTTGTGGCAGCATTGACGTTGGGTCGCAAGTATCGAGCACGCCCAAGACCTTTTCTCCATTCAGGCGCAACGCATCGACCACGACTTTTGCATGACCGCCACCACCGATGATAATCACCGGGACTCGCTTACTCATTCGCCAATCCTCTCGTCTTGCCGGTAATTCCGATCAGCTTTTTTCCCCAACCAGTTCCAATACTGCATGGGCGAAATCCCATCGCCCGGTCTTTTGATTCCCAGGTTCTCTTCAGTAAAGGTTTCACCGCACTTTATCGGGCGAGAGGCTATCAGGCTTTTTCTGGCTATTGCCATGTTTTTTCGTTCGGACGCGGCAGGGGATTTGAGTCCGCAGCCGATCGCTTGTTCAATTTGGCGGATTCCTCTCACCAGTTCCATCAACTCTGATGGTTCAACAGAGGCTTGATGATCGGGGCCCGGCAATGATCGATCCAGGGTAAAATGTTTTTCAACGATTGTCGCCCCCCTAGCCGCCGCCGCCAATGCAATTGCAATTCCGGCAGTATGATCGGAAAAACCGACTGGTAAGCCAAAAGCAGCTTTCAAGGTATCCATAGCCTGCAAATTGACTTCAGAAAAAGGCGCCGGATATTCTGTCGTACAATGGAGCAACACAACCTTGTCGCGCAGCAACGCTTGCCCCCGGCTAGAGGAATAGTCGCTATGAAACAAGGCAGGAGACGGTTCACCCTCAGCGTTCAAATAGCCAAAAGCCAATACTGCCAGTGCTGCTTCAACGTCAGCGAGTGTACTCATTCCTGTTGAAAGAATAATTGGCTTTCCCGTCCTGGCAGCCTGCAAAAGCAAGGGCCCATTGGTTATTTCTCCTGATGGGATCTTGATACGGGAAAGATCAAATTGGTTTGCCAGCAGTTCCAAGCTTTCCATATCAAAAGGCGTGGACAAAAACTCGATACGATTGTCGTGGCAGCACTCAATTAAACTTATATGGTCTGCGGCATCCAGCTCTAGTTTGCGCAGCATATCGAGTTGGAAATCGTCAGTTCCTGCCATTTTTTTCTGGTACGCTGCTTTTTCCGCATCTGCGGTCACCAATTTTTCCGCCTTGAAAGTCTGAAACTTCACCGCATCGGCGCCTGCTTGGGCAGCCACCTCAATCAAACGTCGGGCCATGTCCAATGACCCATTGTGATTCACGCCAGCTTCCGCAATGATATAAACAGCTTTGGGCATTCCATCATTTTTCATATGCGACCTCAAAAAAAGATTTCTTTACCAACGGCTTATAATCATCAATGCTCTTAAGAACACTCAATATTCTAGCGGAGCTGTTGCCATCGCCATAAGGATTAACCGTCGAGGAACAATCCATTTGCAAGGATTTCAAAATAGTTGCCAGAATGTCCTCGGTGTATGGTTCGCAATTCAACACCGACAATGCCTGCAACCGTCCTCGTTGACGATCGCCGATATTGACTGTGGGAATTTTAAACGAAGGCGCTTCATATAGGCCACTTGAAGAGTTGCCTGCTACGGCATCCACTTGCGCCATTAAACTCAGATAGCGCAGTTGCCCAAGTGATGAAAATGCTTTTGCCTGTTTATGCGTTGCAACAAATTCTTCCAATCGGGAAATGAGCCGACGACCTTGCGGATCTGCATTGGGATAGGTAAACCAAAGCCCCGTATCATCCAACTGTTCCAACGCAGCTAACAGTTGGTCAAATTGTGCATTGGCATCGACGCTGTCCAATGTGGAAGGATGAAAGGTTA
>JBGSKE010000161.1:0-2014 GCA_041741355.1 Negativicutes bacterium
TCTGGCACACGTCATGAGCGACAGGCAGCAGAACGAACAAACTGTCGAGCAGGAAGCGATCGCACTGCGAACGCTGCTGCACCGCTACAACTATGAATACTACGCACTCGATGATCCGTCGGTCAGTGATGCCGAGTTTGACCGTCTATTGCGCCGCCTGAAGGAAATCGAGGCAAGTCGCCCGGACCTGTTGACGGCGGATTCGCCGACCCAGCGGGTAGGCGGACAACCCCTGGCAGCCTTTGACAAGGTCACCCACGCCGCGCCGCTGCTCAGCCTGGGCAACGCGTTTTCCGCCGAGGAGCTGCGGGCGTTTGACAACCGGGTGCGGTCAGCCGCCGGCAGAGCGGTGGAATATGTGGTCGAACTGAAAATTGACGGCCTGGCGGTCAATTTGATTTATCAGGCCGGGCGGCTCAGCCGGGCGGCAACGCGCGGCGACGGGGAAGTGGGCGAAGATGTCACCAGCAACGTGAAGACGATCCGCTCGATTCCGTTGGTGTTGCAGACAGATGCCAATTCGTTTCCGGCCAGTTTTGAGGTGCGCGGCGAAGTGTTCATGCCCAAACCGGCCTTTGAAAGGCTGAACCGGGAACGGGCCGAAAAAGGCGAACCGCTGTTTGCCAATCCCCGCAATGCCGCCGCCGGATCGCTGCGGCAGCTCGATCCGAAAATCACCGCCGGGCGGACGCTGGATTTCTTTGCTTATGCATTGGGCCAAAGGCAGGCTCTGGCGGTGGACAGCCATGCCGAGGTGCTGGAGGAACTGGCCCGCGCCGGTTTCCACACCAACCGGAAACATCGGGTGTTTCCGGATATCGAGGCAGTCATCGAATACTGTGCAAGTTGGGCGAGCAAACGCAGCGAGCTGGATTTTGAGATAGACGGCCTGGTGATCAAAGTCAACGATCTGCGGCTACAGGAGGAACTCGGCAATACAGCCAAGGAGCCGCGCTGGGCGATCGCCTGGAAGTTTCCCGCCGAACAGGCGGTCACCGTTGTCGAAGACATTTTTATCGGCGTCGGACGGACCGGCGTGCTGACCCCGACCGCCATCCTGCGACCGGTTTTTGTCGCCGGTTCGACCGTGAGCCGGGCCACTCTCCACAATGAAGATTTTATCCGTGAAAAAGATGTGCGAGTCGGCGACACAGTCATCATCCACAAAGCCGGTGAAGTGATCCCGGAAGTGGTGTCGGTGCTGGCCGAAAAACGCACCGGCGGCGAAACGGAGTTCGTCATGCCAAGCGAGTGTCCAGAGTGCGGCAAACCGGTCGTCCGCAAAGCCGGCGAAGCGGCGCACCGCTGCGTGAATCCGGCCTGTCCGGCGATGGCCCGCGAAGGGCTGATCCACTTTGTTTCGCGCGATGCAATGAATATTGATGGACTGGGGCCGTCGATCATCGAGACGCTACTGTCAGCGGGTTTGATTGCCGATGCGGCGGACCTGTATAAACTGTCAGTCGAGGAACTGGCGGAGCAGGAGCGGATGGGCGAAAAATCGGCCAGCAATCTGGTCACTGCCATCCAGGCCAGTAAAGAGGCGGGACTGGCCCGGTTGCTGTTCGCGCTGGGAATCCGGTTCGTCGGCGCCAAGGTGGCGGGAACGCTGGCCAAGGCTTATGGTCAGATTGACGCGGTGGCGGCGGCTGCGATGGATGAGTTGGTGCAAATCCCCGATATCGGTCCGCGGATTGCCGAAAGCGTCGTCGGCTATTTTGCCGACCCCGAGCATTTGCAGCTGATCGAAAAGCTGCGGCAGGCCGGTGTGCGGCTGGAGGAAATCAAGACCGACAACCCGCTGGCGCAAATTTTTGCCGGCAAGACCTTTGTCCTGACCGGTACCTTGGAGACGCTGGGCCGGACCGAAGCGGCGGCGGAAATTGAAAAGCGCGGCGGCAAGGCCGCTGCGTCGGTCAGCAAGAAAACCGATTTTGTGGTCGCCGGAGCAGAAGCAGGCAGCAAACTGACCAAGGCGCAGGAACTGGGTGTGTCGGTATTGACGGAAGCGGAG
>JBGSKE010000162.1:0-2754 GCA_041741355.1 Negativicutes bacterium
CGCCGACAACAAGCCACCCGATATTCCGCCCACGTATAAGCCGATCAGCAGGGAAATCGCTGGTGTGATCTCCATGCCAAAGGTTAGCGGAATGCATAGGGCTACCGCCATCGTAGCGGTCAGTCCGGGAATCGAACCAAAAACAATTCCGACAACCGTTCCCAGTAGAATCAAGGCCAGGATTTTCACCGTCAATACTGCGGCAAACCCGCCGATAAACAGTTCCAGCATGTCAGTCCTCCTAAAACAGTCGGCTTTCCGGTAACATCAAGAAAAACACTTCAGTAAACGTATAGTAGATTATAACGGAACAGAGCAACGCAATCACCAAAAACAGCACGGGGCGGCGATGCTCTGGCGCGGCGAGAATCAGCATCTGGCCGAATAAATACAAGACAGTCATGCTGAGAAAGCCGACTTTTTCCATCAATAGAATATATCCGGCTAACAAAGCGACGCTGGCGATAACCGGCAGATATTCGGCAAACAAGCTATTGCCTGCGCAATGCTTCGCCGCCTGCACGCTGCGCAGCGCTTTTATGCCCCGCCAGATTACCAACAGGCTGAAGAAAGCCATCGCGAAAGCCACTAACCGGGGCATGAATCCGGAGCCGACAAAAGAAGTCGATGATGCGCCGATCGCCAGGGTTTTCATTTCAAACGATGCACTGTACATGACTACGGCAATCATCAACCAAAATAATCCGCCGCACAAATCCTTATAACGCGCCATCAATCGATCACCCCTTTTGCATCAGTCCCATCTGAACCAAGACTGCACGCAGTTTGTCCCGCTCCGGTTCTGTCATCGGTCCGACCGGCGCCATGCACGGGCCTGCCTCAATGCCCAGCATCTCCAATGATTCTTTGATAACGGCCGGGAAGGTACCGATTGTAAATGCTATCCGTAGCGGCGCCAACGTAAACTGCGCGTTCAGCGCGCCCTTTAAGTCACCGGCAATAAATTTGTCGTAAATGTCTGCGCATAACCGGGGCGCTACATTGCCGCAGGATGCGATTGAGCCGGCTGCGCCGTAGCAGAGGGCGCCATAAATCAAAGTATCCCGTCCAACCAAAACATTAAAGTCCTCGCAGTCTTGTGTCAGGCGAATGTATTCCGCCGTCAAGGTCAAATCGCCGCTGGAATCCTTGATACTGACGATGTTGGCAGTCTCGGCCAGCTTCGCTACTGTTGCGGCGGTCAGGTTCACGCCGGTTTTCGGCGGGTTATTATACAGCAGCACCGGCAATGAAGTGCTGGACGCAATCGCCTGGTAATGATCGATTAACTGATCCTGACTCGGACTGATGAACATCGGCGTCAGGACCGATACCGCATCAAGTTTGCAGTCTTCGGCAATCCGCGTCAGGGCTATACTCTCGCGGGTTGTAATCCCGTTTGTTCCGCCGTATACGGGAACCCGTCCTTTGGTTTCATCCATGACGACCTGAAAAATCTCCCGCTTCTCGGCCGGATCCAATCCATAAAACTCGCCGGTCGTGCCGACAACGAACAGACCGTGAATTCCGCCGTCGATCAAATAATTGACCAGTTTGCGCATCGCTTTTTCGTTGAATTTGCCTTCCGCCGTGATCGGCGTGATGACCGCTGGGATAATGCCGAACGGCTTGAACGGTTTTGCACTCATCAATATTCCTCCCTCGTTTTTCTTACTTGTTCAGTTTATTTGCCGGCCAGGTCGGCGTTTTGCCTGTTAGCACTTCATCAATCCCCTGCGCCGCATGCAGAGCCATCCGCATCGTCGCTTCCGTCGTCAATGCTGAATTATGCGGCGTCACGATTACGTTGGGCATCGAAAACAACGGATTAAGCTTCACGTCCGGCGGTTCCGTTTCAAACACATCCAGCGCCGCGCCGGCGATTTGCTTGTTTTGCAATGCTTCGATCAATTCATTTTCAAAAACAATCTCGCCGCGGCTCAGATTGATGAAATAGGCGCTGGGTTTCATCAACGAGAATAACGATTTGCCGATAATTTTCTGTTCATAGGGCATATGCAAGGTGACAAAATCGGCCTGGGCAAAGATTTCGGCCAATGCACCGACCATTGCGACATTGGCGGGAACCCTCGCCGGCTCCACATATGGGTCATAGGCAATAACTTTCATATCAAAGGCGGCAGCTTTTTTTGCGACCAGGGAACCAATTTTGCCAAGACCGGCAATCCCCAGTGTCTTGCCTTCCAGATCCATACCCTTTATCTGATCGCGAACTGCCCAATTGCCATGTCGAAACTCCTGATCAATCCGGGTAAGCTGCCGTGACAAGGCCAAAATAAAACCGAGGGTCTGCTCGGCCACGGTATTCGAGTTTGCCAGCGGGGTTACGGTTACTTGTATCCCCAGTCTGGTGGCGGTTTCCATGTCAATATTGTTGATTCCCACGCCATGTCTGCCTATCACCTTCAGTTTTTTGCCGGCCTCGAGCACCGACGCCGGATACAGTTCGGTGCGGGCCAAAATCGCATCACAGTCGACTACCGCAGCTGCCAAAGCCTCTGGCGAAATTCCGTTGCCAGTTTCAATTTCATAACCGCGCTCCCGCAAATAGTTGGTTCCTTCCGCCGATATTTTTTGCGGAATCAATACTTTGTAGCCCATAGTTTTTTCCTCCTCGTATCTCGCTTAGTCCAGCGTTGCCCCTTCAGAAACATCGCCAACCAATTTCACATACCGCCGCAGGACAGGACTGGTCAGTTCTGTTTGTTTCAGCTGCATCGTCGCCTTGCGGGC
>JBGSKE010000163.1:0-2540 GCA_041741355.1 Negativicutes bacterium
TTTGCATCAATATGATCAATTCATTTCTATCCATCAGAAATTTCAATAATATTACAGCTTTGAAACGTTTTCGCATTATTGCAATTACTTGTCAGGTATTGCAGGAAATGGCCAATTTTTGGCGAATAGCAAGTATTATCAATAATAAAGGCGGGCCAAAATGAGCTACCCGTCCCTACCGGGAATGTCCTGCTGCTCCCCGACAATGTGTCTCGATATTCTGCGAACTTTTTCCGAAACAAACAATGGCGAAGCAACAGTTTCTCTGATGCTCCGCCATGTTGCACTGATGGTTGGCACTAGCAACGCCGCCATTTTTTCTCCTGCCGCGGCAAGCGGCAAAAGCCGCAAATTGATTGCACTCCCTGACGCTGAACTGCCTGCCTGTCATTCGGGCGTCAACTGCCTTGAACTGCCTATAGCTAAAGATGGAATTATGCTTGGCAGTCTGCATCTGGCCATCGCTTCAACTGACGACATGGTAGACACTCTGTTGCCGCCGCTTGCAGCTGAACTGGATTTGCTGGCCATGGCCCTCGCCAAGTGGACTACCGAAAAAAAGCAAAAGCTACAACTGCGCCGACACGAAAAAATCGCCCGCCGCTTGGAACGGCAAAACAGTTTTCTCAACAGTCTTTATAAAATATCTTTGGATATTGTCAAGCAAAAAGATTACGCCCGCCTGATGAATACAATTTTGATCCATGCCCAAAACATGTTGGAAGCGAATTTCGCCAGCATCTACCTGCTGAACGAACGCCTGAATTGTATGGAAATGAAATTCATTGGGCCCAATGTCGACCCCAGCGTTCTCGGAATCGCACTGCGGCAGGGTCAAGGCGGCGCCGGCCTCGTCTGGACGACCGGCAAATTCATGGTCATTCACGATTACGCCAACTGGGGCAACCGGGTTCGCCTGCCTTGGTTGGATAATGTGGGCACGATCGCCTTCCTGCCGCTCTACTATCTGAACAAAATGATCGGCATCATCTGCCTGGGCTTTGCCGATATCGACCGCACCATCTCGGCCTCGGAAAAATCGATGTTGCAACAATTCGCCAATCTGGCGGCAATGGTTTCCGAAAATGTCCAACTCTTGGACGCTCTGGTCAAGCGCGATGAAGATTTCACCCGCGATATCGACCTGGCGGCCGAAGTGCAGCAAGCATACCTGCCTTTTCACTACGATGACCCGCGTTTGAGAATCAAAACGTTTTTTCAGCCGCTGCACACGGTAAGCGGTGACTTATACGATTATTTCTGGGGCCTCAAGGGCGACGTCCTGTTCGGTTATGTAGCCGATGTAACCGGACATGGCGTAACCGCCGGGCTGCGGACTTCCGCCTTGTCGGCGCTATTTCGCGAAGCGGCGCTGTTATCGTTGCCGCTGATCGAAAAAATGAAATGGGTGCATGGCCACTCTTTGGGTTATTTTTCCGAAGGCGCCTACTTTGCCGCCATCTGCTTTGAACTGGACTTGCGACACAATGAAATGAAAGTTGTGTGCGGCGGGTTGTATGAATTCTTCATCAAAACCCGCTATTACAGCGGTCGGGTTCAATTGACAGGGTCGTTGATGGGATTGAAGCGGACGCCGATTTTTGAGGAACGGACTTATCCAGCTCGCGATGGCGACTGTTTTTATTTCTTAACTGACGGCTTTACCGAGCAGCTGGACCCGGAAGGATTGCCGTGCCAGACCTTTGGCGAAACCTGTGAGTTGCTGGAAAAAATGCGTATGTCCGCCCTGGCCTGGGATGACATGGCAGGATTATGCATCCAGCTAAAGCCTGATAAACGTGGCTTGCCGAATTTGCGGCCTGAACTGCAATTGCACTTTGTCGGGTTTGAAGAATTTCACACCGCCCGGTTGCAGGTGACCGAATTTATCGAGCGCTATTTCGCCGAAGACGCAGACGACATTTTGCTCGCTTTTCATGAAGCTGCCGGCAATGCGCTGCGCCACGGCTCCGATACGCGCCCCGTCTTTGTTAGGATTCAGAGCTACTCCGATCATATGTCGATCCGGATTAAAGATTCGGGCCGCGGTTTTGATAGTCAGCGCTATCTGAGCCAAAAACACCGGGACAACTACAACCCTCATGCCTATAGCGGTCGCGGCATCTCAATCATGTTGGAGTGCATGGACAAAATCTGTTACAGCCTGATTGGCAATGAGGTTTTGTTGCTGAAACGGCTACGCAAGAATAAATAAAACAGCGAAAGGGGCGACCACAATTGTTGCAGGAAATAAAAACGGCCGGGAATCAGGTCACCGTGAAATTAGGCGGTAGCATGTATGCAGTGGATGCAGCGGCTTTGCGTGACGCAATCCAGGATTTAATAAAAAAAGACAATAAAAACTTCGTGTTTGACCTTTCGACGATTGACTACATGGATAGCACCGGACTGGGACTATTTATTTATCTGGACGAAGAATTGAAAGGAAAAAACGGCAAGCTTGTGCTGAAAGGCCTGTCCGGACGTGTCAAAATCCTGTTTGAGCGAACGCGCCTATATGATGTATTTACGATTCAACC
>JBGSKE010000164.1:0-1859 GCA_041741355.1 Negativicutes bacterium
ATCGGCGTGAAATTCAGCGTTTTGGCCGTTAATTGGCGGATAATTTGTTTAGTGGACAACCAGGGAGGGATGCATAATGGCCGATGAAGTAGTGGAAGAGAAAGCGGCGCCAACCAAAAAACCGATTTTCATTTATGTTGCTGTAGGACTAGTTTTAGTTTTGGCATTAGCGGGCGGAACTGCTTACTATGTCGTGACGAATTATATGGGCGGCGGCAAGGCTGCTGCGCCGCGTGAACCCGGAGTTCTAATGAAACTGGGTGACCCCAAGGAAGGTTTTATTGTAAATATCGGCACGGCGACCAGTGGACGCTACCTTAAAATCGGCGTAATATTGGAATTGAGACCGGATAAGAAGGCTAAGCCGGCAGGGAAAACAATGTCGCCTGAGGAAATTAGAATACAGGATGCGGTGCTGCATGTTTTGCGGTCGCAAAGTATATCTGACTACGATCCGCAAAAGCAAGACCGACTGAAAGACTTGATCAAACAGGAAGTAAACAAGGTAGTCGGACGTGATGTCGTAATGGAAGTATATATTACCAATATTTTGTTACAGTAATGGAGTCGCGGCGAAATGCCGCTGTACAAGGCGGTGAGTTCGGTTGGCTGATGTTCTTTCCCAAAATGAGATAGATGAGCTATTGTCGGCGATATCCACCGGCGTAGTTAATGCTGAAAACATCAAGCAAGAACAGAAACAGAAAAAAATTAAACTCTATGATTTTAAGCGTCCGGACAAGTTTTCTAAAGATCAGATCCGCACTCTTTATATGTTGCATGAGAACTTTGCCCGATTGCTGAATACCTATCTTTCCGCTCATTTGCGCACGATGGTTCAAGTTAGCGTGGCATCAGTCGACCAACTGACTTATGAAGAATTTATTCGTTCGATGCCCAACCCCAGCGTAATCAGTGTTTTTGAGATGCGTCCGCTTTCCGGCAATGCCTTGATGGAAATCAACCCGTCAATTGTTTTTTCGATTATCGACCGCTTATTTGGCGGAGTTGGCACACCACCGGCAAAACCGAGAGAATTGACAGACATTGAACAATCAATCGTGGCCCGGATCGTGAATAAAGCCTTGGAATCTCTTTCCGAGGCGTGGCGCCAGGTTGTCAATGTGGAGCCACGTCTGGAAGTCATTGAAAGCAACCCGCAGTTTACACAAATTGTTCCACCTAACGACATGGTGGTTATTATAACCTTACAAACCCGCATCGCGCAGACAGAAGGTTTTATCAATCTCTGTATTCCCTATTTGGTATTGGAACCAATCATGCCGAAGTTGACTACATCGTTTTGGGTAGCGTCTTCGATAGCCAGAGCCGGGTCGAAAACCAACGTGGCGCAGATGCAGAAAAAGCTCGAACGAACGTTGGTTCCACTGATGGTGGAGTTGGGCAGAATCAATGTTACGGTGGCGGAGATGCTCGATTTAACCGTTGGCGACGTGGTGCGGCTTGACTCGAAAGTCAATGCTGAATTGCCGATTATCATCGGGCAACATCAAAAATTCAAATGTAAACCGGGGAGTTCCAATAACCGGATTGCCGTGCAAATAACTAAGGTAGTGTCAGAGGAGGATGACGGTCATGAGTGATAGCTTTTTGTCACAAGAAGAAATAGATGCTTTGTTGCGCAATGAATCGCCGTCGGCAGCGCCGGTTGCGTCGTCGAGCGCCGGTTCATTATCTGATGTTGAAATTGATGCACTCGGTGAGATTGGCAACATTTCCATGGGCAGTGCGGCGACTACGATGTCGGTATTGTTATCGCGCAAGGTTGAGATTACAACTCCGCGGGTCTCGATCATGCTGCTCAATGATATGCGCAAAGATTACCCAATGCCGTATAT
>JBGSKE010000165.1:0-1887 GCA_041741355.1 Negativicutes bacterium
TCGCCGCATCGATCCCCAACATTCGTTCTGCTGCCGGATTAATGATTTCAAGCCGACCGGCGCCATCCACAGCCACAATCCCATCGTACGCGCTATCCAGAATGGTTTTCAACCTGTAGGCCTTGCGCTTTTCTTCCCGGCGCAGTTTAGCCACTTCTACAGCTTGCAATAAAGCTTCCCGGACCGTATCACGGCTGGCTTTGAGAAAAACTGCCGGCATTCCGTTGCTTCGCGCCATTTGAACCGAAGGGCCCCCGCCCACCAAACAGTAACCTCCCTCGTTTGCAATTTCTATAATGCGTTGCTCCAACCCCTGAAGGTTATTAAAAATCAATTCCGTAATATCAATATCCATTGCTTTTTCGAGCAGACTGATCCCAACAAATCGCTTACCAAATGAAGTTAATACAATCTTGCGAGAAAATTTTCTGGCTTCTTCACAGGATTCCATAACGTCATAAAGGCCTGTCGTAATATTTACCACCGGCACATTATAGTGCCCGGCTATAAAATTATGGGTGCCGCCCCTACTGACGAACACATCCACTTCCGGCCCACGCAACCGATCAATCGCGATTTGGGCCGATTCCATCCCGCCCTCGTAAATCTCGAGCGGAATTTCCAGTTCTTTTGCCACATCACGGGCCAGAATCCCCAAATCTTTAAATGGCGAAATCAATACAATCCGACTCACGCAATTTCACATCCCCATATTGATGCTTTAGCCATTCTGATTATACCATTTGGCACAAAAATTGCATCATTAACAAATGATGCAAAAATTTCGATAACAAGGAGGATTTCTCGTATGTCACGTCTGGGAGCTTTGGAAGGAATCACGGTACTCGATTTGACCCGCGTTTTGGCCGGTCCGTTCGCCAGCATGATGATGGCCGACATGGGGGCCAACGTTATCAAAATTGAAGAAACGGGAAAAGGCGCCGACGAACGTCAGATGGGTCCCTTTCTCAACGGAGAAAGTGTCTATTACATGAATCTGAACCGGAACAAGAAAGGCGTCAGCCTCAATCTAAAATCCGCCAAAGGCAAGCAGATATTTAAAGAATTGGTGGAAAAAGCCGATGTTGTTTTGGAAAACTACCGACCAGGAACAATGGAAAAACTCGGACTTGGTTATGATGTGCTGCGCGAAATCAACCCTGGCATCATTTATGCAGCGGTGTCCGGTTTTGGCCAGTATGGACCGTATTCCAAACGCCCCGGCTACGACATCATCAGTCAGGCCATGAGCGGCCTGATGAGCACGACCGGTTGGCCAGGCGGCGCGCCTACCCGTTCCGGAACTGCAATGGGAGATGTTTTGGGCGGTCTCTCCGTCACTATCGGCATTTTGTCGGCGATCTACAACCGTTCTCACACTGGGCTCGGGCAAATGGTCGACGTGGCTTTGGTCGATTCAGCCGTTGCCAGTCTGGAAATCATCAACATGATCTATCTGGTTGAAGGGCGGCTACCCCAACGCATTGGCAATCGCTATGAATCCGTATACCCCTACGATTCTTTCCAGGCCAAAGACGATCTGGTGATTATCGGCGCCGGTAACGATAAACTTTGGTCCTTATTCGCCACTCACATTGGCCGTCCGGAACTGGTCGACCACCCAGATTTCGTGCGCACCCGCGACCGGGTAAAAAACCATGTTGCCGTAAAACAAATTGTCGAAGAATGGACTCAAACGAAAACCGTCAAAGAAATCGTCGATGAACTAATGGTTGCCGGCATTCCAGCCGCACCGATCTACGGCATTGATCAGGTCGTAGCCGATCCCCATATCAGCGGCGCCCGCGAAATGTTTGTCGATACTGTCCACCCGAAAGCCGGCCCGATAAAATTAACCGGCTCCCACATTAAATTTTCCGACACAAA
>JBGSKE010000166.1:0-7640 GCA_041741355.1 Negativicutes bacterium
ATCGCCCTGACCTTTGATGGCAGGGGTAGCCAGCTGGTCATGGACAAAATTCTAGAATCGCTGCAAAAGCATCAGGTGCAGGCAACATTTTTTATCGAAGGGATGCAAGTCGCCGAAGACCCGCAGCTGATTCAAACAATCAAACAAGCCGGCTTTGCGGTTGAAAACTATTCGCTCCAAGGTTTGCCGCAGATGGAAGAGTTGGCTGTTGATAAACTTGTGTTCGATTTTTGTCAATCAAAAAAAATATTTTTGCTTGCAACACAAACCGACACACAGACTTTAAAATGCAATGAAACCGATTATACGGAGCAGTTGCGACATGCCGCTCGTGCCTGTGGATTTTTGCAAGTAGTAAAAAGTGATGTTCTGGTAACTGCGCAGACGGTTAAAGTTCTCGACTCCGTCCAGGCGGCAAACGACTATGTTAATAAAATAAAACCCGGCAGTATCGTATCAGTAAAACTCAAACCGCGCAAAGAATCGCAAACCGGGGCAAAACTGTTGCCGCAGCCGCCAGATAAATCTGAAGATGACCTAGTGTTGGCGGTTGATCGCTTACTTAGCGCAATGAAAAAAAATGGCTTGCAAATCGTAGCACTGACGACGCTGGCAGAGAAAAAAACAAGTCGAATTGACGCAACCGGCGCCGTTGGCTATTTATCAGAATTTGTGGCAAACATAGAAATGTCGCTGAGCAAGTTGTTGTTTGCAACTGCTTACGCTGCCGGCAGCGGAGACAACACACAAAGCGCTGCGCTGAAAGAAATTCGCATGATCAGTACGACGGAGCAAGCCTTGTCAATATCGTTCTCGGGAATTACTGATGCGATTGCCGCCCAGACTGTCCTGGATCGACTGAAAAAGTTAGAGGTTAAAGCCACATTCTTTGTTTCAGAAATTGAAATGAGAACTGCAGCTAAAACAATAAAAGACATTCTCGCCGCGGGGCATGAACTTGGTTTGGCCATTCGTCCGCGTGAAGGCGCAACCGTCGAACAAACACGCAAACAAATTGCAGCCGGTCGCGCCTACTTAAAAGACAAATATGGCGTCGTTACGTCCTTAGTTAAGCAACCATTGGCGGCAATCGACGCAAACACTCAAATGGCGGCCCGTGAGGAAAATATGCATTTGATTGGGCAAACGGTAAGCATGGTTCAAGCAAAACATAAAGACGCAGATTCTGCAAAACAAGTCATCGAAGAACTCTTTCCGCCGTCGATGAAGGCCTTGGGCCGCGGACAAATCGCCCATTTTCGCTTGGACTTCTATGCCAACAAAAACCTCGCCGCCGATCTGGTTGAAGAACTAAAAAAACAAAAAATCGATAATATTACCTATGCGACTGATTATGATAATCCCCAGATTAATCCTGCCAATGATTCCGCCTACAAACTAAAGCCGATCGGCGAAATATTAGGTAACACAAAGTATCTCTATCAGTTCCCGGTTGATCCGAAGCAAATTTTGCCGCAACTGCAAAGCGAAAAGAGCGGCTGCAATGGCGAACAACGATCATTCCTCGATAAAGTATACAACTGTTACATCGGCAATTTCGCAGTGAATGAAGAAGAACGCCTGTTGAATTTTTCGCGCATGGAAGCGCGACGGATTGATCGGTCGGGGACAATTCGTACAACGGCTCCCGAAATTTTCCTCACCTTTGATGACTGGGGTACAGATGAACCAATTAATAAATTGCTGTATGTATTGCGGAAGCACAAGGCGCCTGGCGCATTTTTCATCATCACCCGTTCTGTGCTAAACAACCCGAATCTGTTACGGGCGATTGCCGTTGAAGGACATGACATAGGCGACCACACCGATCGGCATGTGCCGATGGTGCAGCGAGATCCGTCAACAGGCAAACAATCTAGCTTTCACTATAGTAAAGAAGAGTATCGCGATGAACTAAAAATGTCATTTCAAAAATTGCTCAAGGTTGTCGGCGATGTTAAAAATCAAAACAGGCCGGTTTTAACGAAATATTTTCGACCGCCGCAACTGGCGGTAAATCGTGAAGGGCTGGAGGCAGTGTTTGAAGCGGGCTATGATTACATCGTATCAGGCTCGTATGCGACACAGGACTATTATGCTGAAAATGCAGAAGCCATGGTAAAAACACTGTTGGATGGCATCTACAACGCAAAAGGCGAACTAAAAAAGGGCGCCATATTGGTTATGCATATGTCGGATAACAGCATCTATACTGCGCTAGCTGTCGATATTTTGTTAACCGCCAATGCCAAAAAAGCCGACGCTGACCCAACCAAGTTTACCATTGGTAGGTTGTCCGATTATTTGAGCGACAGTTACACACAAAAAACCCGCAAAAAAGCATATTGATCGAATAGGCGAGTACCATTTCAAACGAGAAAGCGAGGTGGCTCCAACATGCGAGGGCGATTAATTTCTGCGCTGATTGTATTGCTGCTAATCTGCTGGGTTGCGTGGATGTTCTTCTTTAAAAGTTATTTTACGCAGCAAACCGGACCGGATTATCGTAATATAACAGACTTAAAATTAGACTATTCTGCGGAAAAAGAGATAGCTGAAGCCTTCGACCGGCTGAAAAAGAACCCGGAGCCGGCCACCATTATTAAGGGGAAAAACACCAACCAACGAGAAATAGCGTTAACATTTGATGGTTTGTCAGATCGCATTATCATGCAAAAGATTCTGGATCTATTAGATAAACAGAATATGAAAGCCACATTTTTTGTCGATGGCATGCAAACGGCAGAAGACCCGCAGACGGTTGTAAACATCAGAAAATCCGGCAATAAAATTGAAAACTATACAATGCAGGGTATGACCAAAATGGAAACCTTGCCAGTGGACCGTTTAGTCAAAGATTTTTGCCAAGCGCAAAAAATTATCAAAGTCACTGCCGACAAAGATTCTAACTTGTTAAAGTGCAACGAAACCCAATATACAGATACAGTTTTGAAAGCAGCCAGGGCTTGTGGGGTGAAAAGCGTCGTCAAAAGCGATGTCTTTGCCGGCAACAAAAACCTGTATTCAGAGCAAGCCGCAGCTGCGTTCGTCCGTCAACTTCGATCAGGCAGTATCGTATCGGTGAAACTAAAACCCAATATGGATCCGATTTTGCCGGAAGAGGGAAAAATTGATTTAAAGCCTGCCTGGGATAAACAACCCGGGGTGAAGCCGCTGGCAAAACTGGAAGCAAACGAAAACGAAATTATCAAGATGGTGGAACGATTGCTCAATGCGTTGACGCAGGGCAAGGTGAAAGTTGTGGACGTGGAAACCTTTCCGGCAACTCCGCAAAACAGCAAAAGCTCATTGGTCCCCTCTTTGTCAGAGGTACTGCTGGCCAGCTGGCTACAGTTTATCGAGCAAGCAAACAGCCTATCGGTGCAAATCCAAACTGTTATTTCGGCAGATTTGATTTATAGCAAAGCACACGCCGCAGGAGTGGAAAACAATCCATCTGAATATCCATATGGCAACCAAGAAATAAAAATGATCTATACTACAGAGCCGGCATTAGCGTTTACCTTTTCCGGTTTAAGTCAGGAAGCGGTCGTGGAAGATGTTTTGCGCCGACTAAAAAAAATCGATAGTAAAGCAACTTTCTTTGTTACAGAACTGGAACTGCGGCAAAATCCCAGAATGGTGAGGAAAATTATCGATCAGGGGCATGAATTAGGGTTGTCGGTTCGCCCGCGTGACACCAATACAGTAGAACAAACGCGGCGGCTGTTGCGAGTAGGGTTTGAATATCTGCGAGCCAACTTTGGCGTTACAACCCGACTGATTAAGCAACCGTTAGCAGCAATAACACCCAATACTATCCAGGCCGTGCAAGAAGAAGGCGCACTGTTGATCGGTCAATCGGTGACAGCAGTACAAATCAAACACAAGGATTATAACTCCGCTGCGCAAGTATTGGCGGAATTGTTTCCCAAGTCAATGCGGTCACTGGCACGCGGTCAAATTGTTCATTTTCGCTTGGACTATTATCGCAACGCGCAGCTGGCCGGCGACTTGATCGAAGCAATCAAGCGAGAGAAAATTGATAATATAGCCTTTTCAACTTATTATGACAACCCAACTGTCAACCCTGCCAACGACTCACGCTATTTGATCAAGCCGGTTGGCACGATTCTCAATAACAAGTTTTTTCTTTATCGTTACCCGGTGGACATGAAAAATGTGCCGGACCGGATTCGGCGTGAAGGGCCCGCCTACGCTGACGCCAAGTTGCGCATCATCGACTTGATGTCTCGCTATTATATCGGCAGTCCCTCTGTTAACGAAGAGGACCGGATCTTAAATTTTACCCGGATGGAAATCCGCCGACTCGACAAAAGTGGCGTAATCCAAACCGATGATCGGGTCGTTTTTTTGACATTCGACGACTGGGGCTCGGACGAGTCGATCAACAAGCTGTTGTATGTGTTGCGCAAACACGATGTATACGGAACATTTTTCATTATAACCCGCTATGTTTTACTCAATCCGAATCTATTACGTACGATTGCGGCGGAAGGCAATGAGATTGCAAACCATTCCGACATGCACCGACCGATGGTGTATGTCGATCCGCAAACCGGCAAACAAGTCGTGTTTCAATCGACAAAAGAAGAGTATTTGCAGGAATTGAAAACTGCGTATAAAAAATTGCTGGACGTTACCGGAAACGTTGTTGTTGACGGCAAACACGCCTTAACCCGCTACTTTCGTCCACCACAACTCGCAATCAATAAGCATGGCATGGAAGCTGTATTTGAAGCAGGATTTGAATATGTAGTCTCTGGTTACTACAGTACTAAAGATTATGCGGCCGAAGATACAGCCGTGCTTGTCAAACGACTAATGGAAGGCATATATGACAAGCAGGGGCGCCTGCAAAAAGGCTCGATCCTAGTCATGCACATGTCGGACACCTCGCCGTATACGCCGATAGCCCTGGATATTCTGCTGACAGCGAATGCAGCAAAAGCGGATTCCGATCCGACCAAATTCAAGGTCGGCCGATTATCGGACTACCTGACCAATGGCTACATACAAAAACCACGCAATCGATAGGACAGGTTGACTTGATCAATCGCTTTCCAATGTGCCAAGAGATTCCGAGGAAAGCGGAAGGGGGCTGTAATGGAGTTGTTCGGCAAAAAAAAGAAAAAACCTGCGGTTGAGCAGGAGCTGCAAGAAGTTCTGCTTCACGAGAAGCCTGACAGACGAATGCTCCATAAGGTGCTAGATCAGGAAGGGATTCGGTCAAATCGTGACCGTCGGCGTGCGTTGAACGCTGAATCCAGTAATGGAAAGACACATAGCTCAATTGAAGAAATGATCGATAGTGAATGGGGCGGCAGACGCTATCTGGCTAGTTATGATGTCACAGTCAAGTTCCAGCATGGCGGCGTTACGAACACAGCAGTCGTACGTAGCGTTGACATCTCAACGACCGGGATGCTGCTGGAACTGCCGCGGAAATTGGCGCTGGAACTGCGACAGTCCAAAGAAGTTCGATTACAGTTTGCGATAACGCCGGGCTCAATGCCTGAAGGTTATGAAATGAAAGTCGACATTCGCGGTCAAATCATTCGCTTGCAACAGACTAGTGACGGCCAAGTTCATTGCGGCATACAGTTCATTGAGTCATTGGCGCAATATGCAACAAAAAAGAAGAACTGGTATATGGTGTCAGCTGCGTCGATTTTTTTGTTTGTTACTGTCATCTGTATCATGCTGCTGCGAGTCGAGAGCATTCTCTATTTTAAATTTAACAAATACCTGTACTTGTATAGTATAATCGCCGCCACTTTTTTGCTTACGCGCTACTGGTTCGCTTCCTTTTACAAACCGATACCAATCGATCCCAACTTTACACCAGGCGTTACCGTTATTATTCCTTGTTATAACGAACAGGATGCAATCCAGCGGACGATTTTGAGTTGCATTAATCAAGATTACCCGTTGGATAAATTGGAAGTCATCGTCGTTGATGATTGTTCCACCGATGATTCCTACGCCAAAATTGTTGAAATCACCCAAGAGTTGATTACCAAAGAAGGCCGCTATAATACCTTCGAGCGAATCAGCTATATACGGCAAAAAAGGAACGCGGGAAAGCGCGAAGCGATGGCGGCGGGGGCGTTGCGCGCCAAGCATGAAATGTTGGTATTTGTTGATTCCGACAGCTTTCTTGATCCGTATGCCATCCGCAACCTGGTCCAACCGTTCAAGGACAAAGAGATGGGCGGCGTATCCGGTCGTACAGACGTTGCAAATACTTTCACCAACACATTGACTAAGATGCAAGCAGTTCGTTATTATATCGCATTTAGAATCATGAAAGCGGCGGAAAGCTACTCGGATGCCGTGACTTGCCTGTCAGGCCCGCTATCTTGTTACCGCAAAGAACTCGTTCTGGAGTATCTTGATGCGTGGCTTAACCAAAAGTTTTTGGGCGAGCGGGCGACTTTTGGCGATGACCGCAGTATGACCAACTTTATTCTGCGTCACCATCGCACTGGCTATCAGGATACTGCGATATGCAGCACTATTGTGCCGAGTAAGCACAAAATGTTTCTCAAACAACAAATGCGTTGGAAGCGATCCTGGCTGCGCGAATCATTAATCGCCGCCCGGTTTATGTGGAAGAAAGAACCGATTATGGCGCTGTCTTTTTATATGGGGTTGATTATTCCGATCGCCGCACCGGTAATCGTGCTGTTCAACTTGATCTACATTCCGATTGTCCACCGCGTGGTTCCCTATACCTTTATCTTTGGCATATTCCTGATGGCATTTTTAATGAGCATGGCTCAGCTGCTATTGCGTAAAAGTTCAACCTGGAGCTTTGGATTGTTCTTCGTCTTGTATTACGAATTGATTTTGCTCTGGCAAATGCCGATAGCCTGGCTGACTTTCTGGAAGACCACTTGGGGGACGCGGATGACGGCAGCTGACTTGGCCGCGTCAATGAAAAAACCAAATTTAAAGCAGGCCAAGGCATAAGATGATGAAATCGTATGATGCAGCATTTACCAGACGCAAGAACCGCAAAAAAAACTTTAAAGTTTTGGTACAGGCAGTTTGTTTGCTATTGATACTGGCGCTGATTCTCTACGCCTTGGTCACATTTACGCAATACGCCCATTTTTCGCGCGCAACTACCGGTTTTTCCGGCGATAAGGGTTTTGTCGCAATATCCTATTTTGGCGTGGAACGGATTGGCGCCCAAAATATAATCGGCGTCAATCGATTGCGCGAACATTTAGAGGCGTTAAAAAAACAAGGTTATGTTACAATAAACCAACAAGACATTGTCAATTACTATCAGACTGGCAAACTACTGCCGGAAAAATCGCTGTTCTTGATGTTTGAGGATGGCAGACGCGATACCGCGATATTCACGCAAAAAATCCTGGAAGAATTGAACTACCAAGCGACCATGCTAACCTATCCGGAAAAATTTGATAATCGCGACACCAAATTCCTGCTGCCGCCGGAACTGAAAGATTTGGAACAGACCGGTTACTGGGAAATGGGTACCAATGGCTATCGACTGGCATTTATCAATGTCTTTGATCGTTATAACAATTATATCGGTGAGCTGGACCCGCTGGAGCATGTTCGAATGCAACCCTATTTGGGCAGAT
>JBGSKE010000167.1:0-2600 GCA_041741355.1 Negativicutes bacterium
TCAGCTCAAAAGCCGCGATGCTGGAAAAAGCGGCAACCGTCGGCGTACTGGCGACCCAGAATGAAGATGTGCGTTCGCTGCGCGAAATGATCACCTACGGGCTGAAAGGTCTGGCGGCGTATGCGCACCACGCCCTGAACATCGGCAAGGAGAACCAGGACTTGTATGCGTTCGTGTACGAAGCTTTGGCCGCTACGCTAGACGATGGACTGACCGCCGACGAGCTGGTCGCGTTGACCCTAAAGACCGGACAGTTCGGCGTTGCGGCGATGGCGCTGCTCGACGAAGCCAACACGACGAAGTACGGCCATCCGCAAATCACCGAAGTGAACCTCGGCGTGCGGGGCAATCCGGCAATCCTGATTTCGGGCCACGACCTGACCGATCTGGAACAGCTGCTGGAACAGACCATAGGCAGCGGCGTAGACGTCTATACGCACAGCGAAATGCTGCCGGCCCACTATTATCCGGCATTCAACAAATATGACAATCTGGCTGGCAACTATGGCAACGCCTGGTGGAAACAGGTTGGTGAATTTGAAAGCTTCAACGGGCCGATCCTGTTCACGACCAACTGTATCGTACCACCGCGCAGCGAAGAAGTGCGGGCGCGGATTTTTACCAGCGGCGCCTCCGGCTATCCCGGCTGCCCGCATATCGCCGCCGACGAAAACGGCAAGAAAGACTTTTCGGCTGTGATCGCCATGGCCAAGACGCTGAAGAGTCCGACCGAAATCGAAACCGGCACGCTGGTTGGCGGCTTTGCCCACGATCAGGTGTTTGCGGTGGCCGACAAAGTGGTGGCGGCGGTCAAGTCCGGCGCGATCAAAAAGTTCTTCATCATGGCCGGCTGCGATGGCCGGATGAAGTCGCGCGAATACTTCACCGAGTTTGCCGAAAAACTGCCGAAGGATACGGTAATTCTGACAGCCGGCTGCGCCAAATATCGTTACAATAAGCTGAAACTTGGCGATATCGGCGGCATTCCCCGCGTACTGGACGCCGGCCAGTGCAACGATTCCTATTCGCTGGCGGTCATCGCGCTGAAACTGAAAGAAGTGTTTGGCCTCGATGATATCAACAAACTGCCAATCGCGTTCAATATTGGCTGGTATGAACAAAAAGCGGTCATCGTGCTGCTGGCATTGCTGTATCTGGGCGTGAAGAATATCCACCTCGGGCCGACGCTGCCGGGATTCCTGTCGCCCAATGTTGCCAAGGTGCTAGTGGAGAAGTTTGGGATTACCGGGATCGGCACAGCCGACGATGATATTAAGTTGTTCATGGGAGCATAAAAAGGAAGACGCATAACAACTCCTCTTGTTAGTTAGCAATCAGCAGAGCTATTCAGTGATTTTTGTATATTTCAGGCATTTTCAGTTCTAAATTCGAGTTCGATCAGCGTGCCGGCGCCGGGCTCGCTGGCAACGTTGACGGTCGCCTTGTGCAGATCGATAATTTGGCGGGCGATTGCCAGGCCCAGTCCGGCGCCACTCTCATCCTGCCGATGCGATTTGTCGACTTTATAGAAGCGCTCCCAGATGTAGGGAAGGTCATCGGCCGGAATCCCGATGCCGGTGTCTTGAATCGAACAACACAAGGCGCCGGTTTTTGTCTGCTTTAAAGATAGTCTCACTGCGCCGCCGGCTGGCGTATATTTTACCGCGTTGTCGGCCAGGATCAGCAGCAATTGAACCAGCCGGTCCCGGTCGCCCAGAACTGGCGGCAAATCGGGGCTGATTTCGACTTGCAGCTGGATTTGCTTGGCTTCGGCCAACGGCAACATCATTTGCTGAACATGCTGGATCACTTCGGCCAGGCGAATGCTTTTAAAACTGCCGCCTGATTCGGCGGTCTGCAGTTTGCTCAATTCCAGCAGGCTTTTGATCAGGCGTTCCAACCGGACGGCTTCATCACGGACCATGTGCAGAAAGCTGTCAATCTGGGCCTGGTCGACGACGGTCCCGTCCACAATTGCTTCGGAGTAGCCGCGAATGATTGTCAGCGGCGTGCGCAGTTCATGCGATACATTGGCGATGAAGTCACGGCGTAGTTTTTCGGTTTTGGCCGCTTCCAGCATGAACTGGCCCAGATCTTCAGCCAGTTGGTTGATCGAACCGCCCAGACGGCCGATTTCATCGTTGCTGTCCACTCGCACGCGGGCGCTGTAGTCGCCCGTGGCCATCGCGCTTGTCGTTGACTGCATGGCGCGAAGTGGTCGCACCAGACTGCGCGTCAACAGCTGTACAACGATAAACGACAACAGGAGGCCGGCCAAAGCGCCCAGGCCGATAAACCAGTAAATGTGACGCAAAAAATCGTTGACGGCGGCGACTGGCGAATTGATCACGACCGCGCCATCGACCTTGCCATTGCTAAGGATGATTGGCACGCCAACAACGACCATGCGTTCTTCATACACCGGATGCACGATCACTTTGCTCCATAGTTCGCCGCGATACACCGCATCCAGCTCGCCGGTCAAACTGCGCAGCGCGCCCTGCATCAGCGGGTTGCCGCCGCCTACGCCGGGCCCCATGCCACTGCCGCGACCACTGCCCATTCCAGAACCCATGCCGCCGCCTCGACCCTGGCCCATG
>JBGSKE010000168.1:0-1560 GCA_041741355.1 Negativicutes bacterium
CACAGCAGCGTTTGTCCCGGTAGCTTTGGGAACTGCCCTGGCCTGGGATCAAGGTTTTTTTCAACCGGGTTTGTTTTTGCTCACTGCCCTCGGCGGCATTTGCATACAAGCCGGCACCAATTTCATCAACACGTATGGCGATTATCGCTCCGGCGTGGACACAGTCGCCTCGGCTCACACCTGCCCGCAGCTGGTTACCGGCGCCATGCGCCCGGCGGCGATGAAACGCGCCGGCTTGATTGCGTTCGGTCTTGCTGCGGCCATTGGGCTGACTCTGGCTTGGCTGCGTGGATGGGAGATTCTTGCCGTCGGACTGCTCGGCATCGTCGGCGGTTATACGTATACAGCCGGTCCCATTCCGTACAAATACAAGGGCGCCGGATCATTCGCCGTGTTTTTTCTGATGGGCCCGCTGATGGTCTGGCCCGCCTGGTTCATCCAGACCGGGCAATATAGCTGGTTACCGGTGTTGATTTCTTTACCGGTCGGATTTTTGGTCTCTGCTATTCTGAATGGCAATGATGTCCGCGATATCCTGCATGACCAGGTGGCAGGCATCGTCACTCCGGCAACGGAGCTAGGCTCATTTGCCGGACTCGGGCTGCAGCGTTTCCTTTATCTAGCTGCGTTTGTTTCTTTGTTTGCACTAATTTTCGGCGGTATACTGCCATACTCCGCTCTTTTGCCGGTGCTGCTCCTGCCCTTGCTCCGCAAAGCTTTGCTAACGATCAAGGAAGCTGCCGCCGGTAAAGAAGCGTCGTTGCTCCAGTTGGAAGCAATGGCAGCCGGGTTCCATTTTCAATTCGGAATTTTGCTTACCGCCGGAGTCGCCTTGCACCCCTGGTTGGTCGGGAAAGGGTTTTAAACATGTCTGCACTGTTGTTTTCACTACTGTTGGCTGCGCTATTCTGGTTTGTCACATTTTCATTGAAGCTGTTTAATTTTTGGCTGTCGATGAGCCTAGCCGTCACCAGCTTGACCATTCTTGCTCTTCATTTCGGCGGCGCTCCCTGGACCCGCAAGGATTGGAACTGGCGGGCGATTTTTTCCGGCATTGCGGCAGCCGCCTCATTATATGCCATCTTCTGGATCGGCAACAGCCTGTCGCAGTTGCTGTTTCCTTTTGCCCACCCTCAGATCTCCTCGATTTACGACATTCGCAGCCAAGGTGAAGCCATCGCCATCACGTCAATTTTGCTATTTGTCACTAGCCCCGGCGAAGAAATCTTCTGGCGGGGATTTGTCCAGCGACAGCTGTCCCTGCGATTCGGCGCCCGACGGGGCTGGCTATTGGGATCCGTTGTTTACGCCGCAGTGCATATCGCTTCCGGCAATTTCATGCTTACAATGGCGGCTTTAACAGCCGGCCTGTTCTGGGGCTGGCTCTATCAGCGGGAACAGAATCTGGTTCCTTGCATTATTTCTCATTGCCTCTGGACTGTCACCATCTTTATCTTACTCCCGGTAATGTAGAGTTAAAGGAGATACTTCCGCATGAATCTATCGCCCATCTATGCACCGGTTCAGTCGCTGCTGGAGCTGACGGAACTGGAAATCACC
>JBGSKE010000169.1:0-3577 GCA_041741355.1 Negativicutes bacterium
TTCATCGACGACGATGAGCCCGATCTGAGAAAACAGCACATCCGGCTGCAACAAAGCATGGGTGCCAATGATTAGGTCAACTTCTCCCGCTCGGATTTGCTGCAACAACTCCTCGCGTTTTTTCCCTTTGACCCTGCCGCTAAGAATCGCAATGCGCAGGCCCAGGTTGGACATCAGGGTCGAGCAGCTTTGGCAGTGTTGCTCGGCCAAGATTTCCGTAGGCGCCATCATAATTCCCTGCATGCCGTTTGCAATCGTTTTGGCCAGAGCCAGCAACGCCACCGCCGTCTTGCCTGATCCGACATCGCCCTGCAGCAATCGGTGCATCGGCCTGGGACTTTCCATATCGCTGCGGATTTCTCGATAAACCTGCTCTTGATCATCGGTGAGCGCAAACGGCAACTGAGCGCGCATGCGTTCCACCAGTTCGCCATCGGTGGCGTGCGGAAAGCCGCGGCGTTCCTCGACGCGTTGTTTGCGCAAAAACGCCAGGGCGCATTGCAGCAGAAATAATTCTTCAAACACGATCCTGCGTTTGGCCAGCTGCATCGCTGGCCAGTCGGACGGAAAATGGATCTCCCGCAGCGCCTGTTGACGCGATACTAGTTGATAATTTTGCACTACCGACGGCGGCAACGACTCATGCTGCGCGGCAGGATGCTCGATCGCTTCGGCAATCAGTTTGCGCAGTACACGCGAACCGATTCCCTGTGTCAAGGGATAGATGGGTACGATTCGCGCCGTATTCAGCGAATCAAGCTCCGCTTGCAGATCGACTTCCGGGCTGTCGACTTGCAGCGCGTCCTGATAGCGTGATGTTTTTCCGTAGATGATCAAGCGCGCACCGCTTTGCCAAGTTTTTGCGCGGTATGGTTGATTGAACCATACCAAAACCGCTCGCCCCGTCGCATCCGCCACCCAAACCCGGGCAACGGATTTCCCCCTTATTCTATGCACTTCACTACGCTCGACTACGGCGGCGAATGTTGCCAACTCTCCGGGGCCGATTTCGCTGATTGTGCGTAACCGGCTGCGATCTTCATAGCGCCGGGGATAGTGTTCCATCAACTCACCGACTGTAGTAATGCCCAACCGCGCTAAATGTTGTCCGACAACCGCACCGACGCCTTTCAGTTTGCTGACTGACTGTTCCAGAATCATGTTTTATTCATTTATCCTTCCCTGTTTCGCTTTTTCAGATCCTTTACTGTTTCAATATATATTCGACATAGTGCGCTGAATGCCTTGCTTTTTGCGGCTCTCTTGTGTTAGAATAATTTTGCTGTTCAACTAGATGATAATGAGAGTACCTCAGTATTGAAGGAGGTGTAATTGATGGCCAATCTGTGTGAAGTCTGCGGCAAAGGGGAACGCAGTGGATTTAATGTTAGCCATTCCCATCTGAAGACCAAACGGACCTGGAAGCCGAATATCCAACGCGTACGCGCTTTGGTTAAAGGTGAAATCACGCGTGTGAATGTCTGCACCCGTTGCCTGCGCTCCGGTAAAGTATCCCGCCCCTAATCCCATTTCGCATTTCATTAATATTGGAAACAAAAGAGCTGGATTACTCCAGCTCTTTTAGTTTTATCCATTTGCCTCTGTACTATGGTTCTGCAATTCTTCCAGCTCGCAGCGGTCAAATTGATACGCTTCATTGCAAAAATTGCAGTGGATTTCCGCCATTCCCTCTTCCACCATTGACGCCAGCTCTGCCTGGCCCAGCCCGGTCAGAATCGACCCGACTTTTTCCCGGCTGCAAGTGCACTGAAAAAGGATCGGTTCCGGCTCAAACAACGTCACCGACTCAATACCAACCAACAACAACTGGACAATCTCCGCCGCCGACAATCCCTCATTCGCGAGCTGGGAAGGCGAAGCAACCAGGCTGAGGTTCAGTTCTATCGCACTCAGCACTTCTTCGGTCACGTCAGGCATCGCCTGCACCAAGAAGCCTGCCGCGCCGGATACACTGCCATCCGGGTCAACCAGGACGCCCAGGCCCACCGTCGAAGGCGTCTGTTCGGATTCCAGCAAATATTTGGTGACATCTTCGGCAATTTCACCCGAAATCAAGGCCACGGTGCCGGTGAAGGTTTCCCGCTGCGGACTGAATCGGGTCACATGCAGCATGCCTTTACCCACCCCGTCGCCGACCGCCAGTTTTCCATTATCCGTCGGCGGCAAATCAACCTGCGGATTGCGGACATAACCCCGCACGCCATGGCGGATCGGCGTATCCGCCACAACATCGCCCAGCGGCCCATCGCCGGACACCCGGATTGTCAGGCACTCGTCGCCTTTAATCGTTTCCGACATCAACAAAGCGGCAGTCATGGTCCGTCCCAGCGCGGCAGTAGCTACCGGGCTGCAAGAATGCCTCTGCCTGGCCGCTTCGCATAATTCGGTCGTGATCGCCGCCACCACGCGTATGCCGGGCGCCAGCGCTCGTACAATATGATCAGACATTCTTCGGCTCCCAGGATTTCAACAGGTTGGCCATTTCGATCGCAGTCATCGCAGCATCAAAACCTTTATTGCCGGCCTTGGTCCCGGCCCGCTCAATTGCCTGTTCAATATTTTCTGTCGTCAGTACGCCAAAGATAGTCGGTACACCGGTTTGCAGCGTGACCTGGGCAACGCCTTTGGTCACTTCGCCGGCAACATAATCAAAATGCGGCGTGCTGCCACGAATGACCGCACCGAGGCAAATCACGGCGTCAAAGGCATGACTGCCAGCCATTTTTTGCGCTGCCAAGGGAATTTCAAACGCGCCGGGCACCCAGGCCAAAGTGATATCCTGTTCTTTGACTCCATGCCGCACCAATGCATCGACGGCTCCGCCAATCAGTTTATTGGTGATGAATTCATTGAACCGGGCCGCTACGATTCCGATTTGCAGCCCTTCCGCCGTCAGTTTTCCTTCTAATACTTTCATTTCATTTCCTCCTCTGCCGATTTCAAGATATGACCCATTTTGGATTTTTTCACTGACAGATACTTTGCGTTGTGCGTATTGGCTTTGATTTCTACCGGAATCCGTTCGGAAATGGTCAGACCATAGCCCTCCAGCCCGGCCCGCTTTTCCGGATTATTCGTCAACAGACGAATGCTGCTGAGCCCCAGATCAGCCAGAATTTGCGCGCCAATTCCATAATCACGCAAATCCGGTGCAAAACCAAGCAAAATATTGGCCTCTACCGTATCCTTGCCCTGATCCTGCAACGCATAAGCCCTGATTTTATTCGCCAGACCGATCCCGCGCCCCTCCTGGCGCATATATAGCATTACGCCTTCGCCTTCCTGTTCGATTCGTTTCATCGCGACCCCCAGCTGATCGCCGCAATCGCAGCGCAACGAGCCGAGCACGTCGCCGGTCAGGCATTCCGAATGAACCCGCACCAGGACATTCGGTTTATTGGCAACGTCGCCTTTAACCAGAGCCAAATGGCACATATTATCGACGATGCTTTCGTAGGCGATGACCTGGAAATCACCGTACTTTGTCGGCAGGGTCGCTTCGGATACTCGCTCGACAAAGCGCTCATGATGCTTGCGATATTTAATCAGCTCGGCA
>JBGSKE010000170.1:0-4282 GCA_041741355.1 Negativicutes bacterium
CCTGGGACAAACGAAGGGCCCGTATGTACTCAAACGGCGTTTTTCCAATTATTTCTGTGAAAAGCCGTGATGAGTTCCAGTGGAAATAGTTGGCCGCTGCCGCCAATACACACAGTTAAATCGGCTTAGACAGATTCTCTGCAATCAATTTTTGCATCCGATCCACCGTTGCCATTGGACGAATCTCTAAAACCATCAATTTATTATACTTTGCAACCGGTGCAAAACAGCAAGCTATCCACTGAGATTTTTACTAAAGTCACCTTCTGTGTTTCATCAACCCGGCCTGATTGGTCCATTTCATCCCCCATTGGCACAACGCCTCCAATACGCACAGCGAGGTTTTTCCGCCGTCTGTCAAATAATATTCGACTTTGGGCGGCGCCTGGGTATAAGCGAATCGCTTGACTAGACCGCCCTGCTGCGATTCTCGCAGTTGTTGCGTCAACGTTTTTTTGTTATTTGCGTCAGCATCTTTTTGAGTTCGCTAAAACGGAAGGTGTTTTCCCTGGAAAAAACATAGCATAATATAATTGGGAGCAATAGAGCAAAAGAATATCCTCGCGTATAGTATTATTCTTTACCCCCATGCGATAAGGTTATTGTGTAGCTCAGGCAAAATGTATTGAATTGAATAATGGGGAGAATATATGAAAAAAATTGCTGCGGTAATCGCCGTTGCCGATGATCGGATTCTGATCAGCTTTGACAATAATGAGTCGCTTCTGTTGGATATGAAGGAAAAATTACTCACGGCCCGGTTTTCCGATCTGAAAGAGGTGACACGGTTTAGAGCAGTAAAAACGGATGGACGGTCAATATTTTGGCCTGGCGATGTGTCAATCTCTATCAGCGAACTGATGGAAATGATCGCTACCGTTGAAGCGCAGCGGCACAATTGAGTCCGCTCTTTTATATCGCGTCTAATATATCGCGTCTAAATCTGAGAGGCAGGTTCCGCAGAACCTGCCTCTCAGATTTATATAGCAATGAAAAACTCTAGCCGGAAAATGATTCCATCCGGTTGCTAAACGATGGAAAAATCCATTGCCGGGCTTTCAGGCTTCTTTACCCCTTTCACCCTTAGAGTACCATTGGGGGCAAGGCTATGTCTTGCAAAAATCAACATGTAATTCATAAACCGCTGTGATGCGAATATCTTCTATCCTTTGCGAAATCGCAGACATCGTTTAGTTGAATCTAAAAATCATCCATAGTTAGAGCCACTGCTCCACCTGCCAGCATTTGTCCAACTGCTATTTCCTGATCTCCCGAATTTACGTCAATCCCTCGAATGGCATCTGTTAGCACCCCCGTGGCAAACCCTAATTTTAGTGCATCAAGGACTGTAGCTTTGACACAATACTCTGTCGCAATTCCACCGATAAAAACCCGCTCGACTCCCTTCTCGCGCAAAAGTTCTAGTAATGAAGTACCCTGAAAACCCGAATACGCATCGACTTCCGGTTGCACACCCTTGGAAATAATATAGCTGTTGTCCGTTGGCAACAATAAATCCGAATCGAATAATGCCCCTGGAGTATCCGACTCGCAATGCAGCGGCCACCGGCCGCCATTTTCCGTGAATGAGCAATGATTGCGACAATGCCAGTCACGAGTGAAAAAAACAGACAATCCCCGCTGAGAGAACACTCTGATATAACCGTTAAGCGGACGAATAACCTGTTCACCATTTGCAACTGCCAAAGAGCCGCCCAGCAGGAAATCGACCTGAACATCAACAACAATTAAGGCATCCTTTGTATTCAAGTGGATTCTCATCTTTCCATATCCTCAGCACCTCAAATACTATTTCTCCGGCGCAACGATAGGCCCTTTCGCGATCAAACCAGCGTCAAAGTTGCGCAGTTGACTTCAGCGCAGGTATGCCTTTGATCACCGGTTTATCGCCCGGGTCTACGTTTTTGATTTCGAAAGTTTATTTTCGCGCTTGCCATTGCCAAATCCTGCTACCCGACGGATAAGCTCACTAATCGCTTCAACACCTGCACTGCCTAACAGCTGGCAAATGCCAGTATGCATAAAAGCGTCCCTATTAGAAGCTCTACTGCCCACCTTACCCAAGCAATATTGCCACTAAAACGCTTAGTTTTTACCAAAGCGCCTCTACACGCGGAACTTGGCTACCGCTTCTTGCAATTCCTGGGCCAGCTTGGCCAACGCCTCGCTCGCGCCGGCGATTTCTTCCATCGAAGCCAGTTGCTCTTCCGTTGCCGCCGATACGCTCTGTGATTCACTCGACGATTCTTTGCTCAAAGTATCGATCTGTTTCACCGAACTGACAATTTGCTGACTACCGGTTGCCATCAGCTGGATTGCGGCAGAAATTTCTTTGACTTGATCGGAAACTTGCGTCACCATGTCGGCGATTTCTTTGAACGCAACGCCAGCCTCGTTAACAACCTCAGTGCCGGTTTGCACATCCCGCGCACCATCACCCATAGAATCAACCGCTTTTTGCGTATCGCTCTGAATTTCACCAATGATTTCGGAAATCTTCTTGGCCGCATTTTGCGAGTCTTCGGCCAACTTGCGAACTTCCTCGGCAACAACGGCAAAGCCGCGGCCTTGTTCGCCGGCCCGCGCCGCTTCGATCGCCGCATTGAGCGCAAGCAGATTGGTCTGCCCGGCAATACCGGAAATAGTATCGACAATCTGGCCAATCTCTTGAGATTTGTTATTCAGTTTGGCAACAGCGTCTGCCACAATTTGCGCAGAGCTTGCAATTGCGTGCATTTGCCCAACTGCCCGTTCAACCGTTTGGCCGCCAACCATCGCTTTACCGGCTGCCTGCGCCGATTTTGCAGCAACCGTATTGGCATTGGCGGCAACCTGCTGGATGCCTGCCGACATTTGCTCGACTACCATTGAAGTCTCGCCTACGGCAACCAATTGCTGATTGGCGCCATTGGCAACACTGGCGATTGACTCGGCTACCTGACCGGCTGCCTGTGACGATTGCTCAGAGCTAGCTGTCAATTCTTCGCTGGAAGAGCCGACCAGTTCGGCCGACTCGGCGACCTGTTTCAGCACAAGCCTCACTTTCGTCCGCATATCAGCCAGCGCATCCGCCAGTTGGCCAATTTCGTCTTTTCGCCGCACTTTCCGCTCTGTTTCAATAAAGTTCCCCCGCGCCAACTCATGACAGAATGCGACCATTTGTTGCAGCGGTTTGGTTATGCCGCGGGTGATTACCAGCCCCGCCAGGCCAAGCAAGATAATCATAGCCAGGATAAAACCAACGAGAACCATTGCCGTCCGCCCCGCGTTCGCATCAACTTCTTCATCAATCTGTTTGCTCAGTTGGCTAAAATAAGTCGACAACTCATTCAACGCTTTAATATAGTTGTTGGTATGAGCATCAAGCTTCGTTCCGTAAGCGGCATAGGCTTCGGCATTCTTGTTTTGCAGCGCCAGCTCGATTACTTCTGTTCTGGCGCTAAGGTAGCTTTGCTGCATTGCTTTGATTTGCATCAGCAATTCTTTAACCTTTGCGTCCATCGGGATTTTCTCCAGCGCTGCCATCTCCTTGCTGACTTTCTGCACCGCATTCTCAATTGACTGTTTTAATTCTTGGTTGCGCTTAGCATCCGTTGTCAGCATTAGTTCCAAGGTATAGGCTTTTACGCCGTTTACATCAGCCACCGCCGCTGCGATGAGATCTTTGGGCATAAAGAGCTCGCTATACATTGTGTCCTGGTTATGGTTGGCTATCTTGAGATCGTAATAGCCCAGTCCACCTACTGCACCAAGCGCCAACACCGCGATTAGGGTAAATAGCGCCATCTTTGTTCCCATTTTCCTGTCATTTAAAAAATTCATAATATCGCTCCTCTTGCTTTTCTGGCATCATGAAAACACAAATTGCCCATCTTCAGCTACTGCCGAGCCAATAACTCCATCACCTCTGCTTCTGGTTCTGTTCGCTACAAATTCTGTTTCGACCAGCGTTCTTTGCATCATACAACGCTTTGTCCGCCAGCGTTATCAATATTTCTGGCAGCGCCGCCGCTGAAGGCGTCACTGTAGCAATCCCAATGCTGACTGTGATCAGTGGATTTTCTGTCGCATGGAGTTCCAGTCCAATCAGTCCAATCTGCTTGCGGATCGTTTCAGCCACAACCATCGCGCCTGACCAGTCAGTATCCGGCAACAAAACGGCAAATTCTTCGCCGCCGTAACGCGCAACCTCATCAGTTGCCCTTCTGATGCTTTTTTGCAAAACTTCGGCTACGGCTACTAAGCAATCATCGCCTCGCTG
>JBGSKE010000171.1:0-5431 GCA_041741355.1 Negativicutes bacterium
CTATCCGAAGGTGCTGGATGCCGACGTACTCCTTGCAATGAGCCAGGAAGCGTTCAACAAATACGGGGCAGAGGTCGGCGCAGCCGGCAGCCTGATCGTGGACTCGACGTTTGTGCGGGAGCTGAAGGAGACGCCGGCCAAGCTGGTGGCGCTGCCGATTACCAAGGCGGCGAAGGAAGAACTGGGCCGGGACATGTTCGCCAACATCATCGCTCTCGGGGCGATTGTCGGACTGACGCAAACGGTGAGCCGGGAGTCGCTCGTTGCGGCGGTGCTGGCCCGGGTACCCAAAGGCACCGAGGCCAAGAACACCCAGGCGATTGATATTGGTTTCAGGTTGGCTGACATAAGATAAAATCAAGAATTGGAGGCAAAAACATGAGTTCTCAAGGAACCAGTCGCGTCGACGAGATTCGACAAAAAATCGGCCTTCCCCTGGCTATCGCACTAATGCTCGTTGTTTGGTTCATGCCTGCCCAACCCGGACTTTCTGTTGCCGGGCAAAAAGCCTTGTCCCTATTTTCCGGCGTATTCGTACTGTATCTTACCGAAGCCCTGCCACTACCGATCACCAGTTTGCTGATAGTTCCCGCGGCGGTATTGCTAGGAGTTGTCAAATTGAAAGTTGCTTTGGAGGGATTTGCATCCTCGTCGGTTTATTTGATTGTCGGTGCGTTCTTGCTTGCTACTGCCATGGTAAAAACCAAACTGGCAGAGCGGATTACCTACAAGATCCTGGCGGCGATTGGCGGTTCAGCTCGCAATATAACGCTGGGCGTGATGATGGCGAATATCTGTCTGGCGTTTCTGGTGCCGTCCTCAACAGCCCGAACGGCGATACTATTGCCTGTGTGCATCAGTATTATTGAGTTGTTCAAAACGGAAGGACGCTCCAGATTTGCCATCAATCTACTGCTGACTCTGGCGTTTACCAACGCTACAATCGGCGCAGGGATTCTGACGGCAACGGTGCCAAACCCGGTGACAATCGATTTTATCGTCAAAGCTGGCGGCCCATTGATTACTTATACGGACTGGTTGCTTTACGGATTTCCGCCGGCCTTGTTAATGACCTTTATCACATGGGCATTTATTCAATGGGTGTATCCGCCGGAACAGAAAGAAATTCCCGGCGGCAATGAATTTATCCGCAACAAACTCACTTCCATGGGAGCGATGACATCGCCGGAATGGCGGGCACTTTCAGTTTTTGTCCTAGTCGTAATCCTTTGGGCGACGGGAAAATGGACAAAGATTGATCCGACAACAGCTTGTCTAGCGGTATCCGGCTTGTTTTTTCTGCCCAAATTTGGCGTGTTGGACTGGAACGATGCGAACAAGGGGATTTCCTGGCAAATTATCCTGGTTGCCGGCGGCGGGATCTCGCTCGGCGGCATCCTGATGAAAACCGGCGCAGCCAAGTGGTTGGCGGTAAGCATCTTCAACGCACTGGGACTGGCCGGATCTTCGATGCTGGTGATTCTGATCGTATTGATGTTGATCATTCAGTACATGCATCTGCTATTTGTCGGTACAACGGCGATGGCGACAGCCTTTATCCCGATTGTGCTGGCGATGGCACAGACGGCAAATATTCCGCCAATGGTGTTGGCTCTGCCGATAGGAATGATAATCGGCGGCTATCCTTTGCTGATGTTTTACAATACACTGCCCAATATCCTGATTTATGGTACAGGAAAAATGCGCGTGGAGGACTTCCCCAAAGTGGGCGTGGTTGTTTGTGCTATCGGCTGCCTGGTGTATGCCTTGTGCGCGATGACTTACTGGCAATGGGTGGGAATGTTCTAAAAGCCATAAGGACATGAAGTGAGAGTTGTTTGCGACGGGTTCGATTGATTCGAACTCGTCGTTTTATATTTTGCTGCCGATTGGCAGGGTATGTGCGTCTGGCGGCGAATCCTAAGTTGCAGGGACAGCATGATGGGAGGCGGATAAAATGACAAGGCGCGGCAATGCAAAAGACCTGACGGAAGCCTATTACATCGGGCTGATGAATTCGGTGGGCTATCGGAACAAAGATATTTCTAAGCCGGTCATCGGTGTTGTAAACTCCTGGAACGATGTGAACCCGGGGCACAAACCGTTTGCCCAGCTGGCCGGTTATGTCAAAGAAGGGATATGGGCCGCTGGCGGCACGCCGGCTGAATTTTCGGTTCCGGCCCCCTGCGATGGGATGGCGCAGGGCGAAGGGATGCACTACATTTTGCCGCAGCGCGACCTGATCGCGGCTTCGATCGAGACGATGGTCGAGGCGCATGGTTTTGACGGGCTAGTGTTTCTTGCCTCGTGCGACAAGATCATCCCCGGGATGCTGATGGCGGCGGCCCACCTGGACCTGCCGGCGATCTTCCTCACGGCCGGCGCGATGCTGCCGCACAATGAGGACGGACGCGAGTACGTCACCTCCGACCTGAAGGAAGCGATCGGCAAACGCAAAAAGGCTGAAATCGACGATGCGACCTTTGATTCCTGGCGAACCAATATTTGCGCTTCAGCGGGTACTTGCTCGATGTACGGGACGGCCAATACGATGGGCGCGTTCTTGGAGGCAAGCGGCGTTGCCCCGTTCGGTTCTTCGACTATGTTGTTCTGCGAGGCGGCCAAGGTCCGCCAGTCGCGGGATGTGGGCGAGCGCATCGTCGAGCTGGTTCGGCGAAACAACAAGTTCTCGACTTTTCTCAACAAAACCTCGCTGACCAATGGGATTTTGCACATCTCCGCCACCGGCGGCTCGACCAACGCCGTGCTGCATCTGTTGGCTCTGGCCAGTGTGATGGGTGCGCCGCTGAGTTTGCAGGATTTTGACAAGATCCAGGCTTCGGTACCGGTCATTGCTAAATTCAAACCGTCCGCCGATGTGAATATCAGCGACTTCCATCGAGCCGGCGGCGTGCCGGCTGTGCTGGCCACGATCCGGGAATATATCGATACTGAGGCGAAACTGGTGATGGGCGGCAGGCTGGGCGAGTATTTGGCAAACTTCCGCAAGCCGATTGATCGCACGGTCATCCATTCGCTGGACGAACCGCTGCTGCCGGGCGGCTGTTTTTCGATCCTTGCCGGCAATCTAGCCCCGCTTGGCGCGGTGGTGAAGAAAAGCGGCGTAGAACCGGGCATGTACCGCCATATCGGACCGGCGGTGGTGTTTGATTCGGAAGAAGCGGTGCGGGACTACCTGCTGAACGCCGCTGTCAAGCCAGGCTCGGTGCTGGTGATCCGTTATGAGGGGCCCAAGGGCGGGCCGGGCATGCGCGAACTGTCGATTCCCGCCGCGATGCTGGTCGGTATGGGACTGCACACCTCGGTGGCGAT
This sequence comes from Negativicutes bacterium, assembly GCA_041741355.1. GTDB lineage: Bacteria > Bacillota > Negativicutes > UBA1444 > UBA1444 > UBA1444. Next base: position 3,334 of record JBGSKE010000171.1, read on the forward strand.
GGTAACCGATGGGCGGTTTTCCGGGGCGACCCGTGGTCCGTGCGTGGGCCATGTCTGCCCGGAAGCCTGGGAAGGCGGTCCGCTGGCGATCGTGGAGAACGGAGACATCATCGAGATAGATCTGGAGCAGAACCGGCTGGAACTGCGGGTGTCGCCGGCAGAGCAGCTACTGCGCAAGGCGCAGTGGCAAAGACCGGCGCGCAAGTTGCGGGGAACGCTAGCGGCCTACCGGGCCGGCGTCGGCGGGGCGGAGCATGGCGCTGTCTGGCTTTATCGGGACGATTGGGGGAACTGACCCGATGGACAATAGGGCGAATGGCGCCCAGGATATGCTGTCGTCTCCCTGGATTTGCACGGGAGCGGCAATATCGTGGGAGGCTGTGCTGCATTTGGGTGTTTTGCGTGAATACCGCAAAAATGAAATCATTATTCAGACGGGGCAAACGCTTGAGGCATTGGGGTTTCTGAAAAGCGGCATCGCCAAGACGGTTGCAACGGATGCCGGTGGGCATGAGAAAATCATCTGGTTTATGGAAGCCGGCTGCGCACTGGGAGAAACGCCGCTGTTCAATGAAAAACCTTGCGCCTACTATTTTCAGGCCGTAGAAAACTGTCGGGTTTACTGGTTCAGCAAAGCCGTGTTATATGGCGTGATTTTAGTGAAATACCCGGAGATCACGAAATCGCTGCTATCGATCATGGCTCGCAAAATTCACGTTTTGTCGACGCAAACCGAAGAGCAGGCGTTTCTGAAACCACTGGCCCGGGTGGCAAAGGTCATCTATCTATTTTACGGCAATAAAAAGGAAACAGGCTGGAAGGAGTATCCTTCGCTGCCTGTTTCCCAGGAAGATATCGCCAATTTATTGGGGCTGCATCGGGTGACTGTCAATCAGGCATTGCAGAGCCTGCGCAACAGCGGTGTTCTGGAAAACAACACCCATCGGATTATTGTCCGCGATCTGGAGCTGCTTCAGCTAGCGGCGCAGCAAGAATCAGTCGCTACGAACGGAAGAGCCGTCGGCTTTCCAGATTGCATAACCGGTATAGCCGTAAGCGATGGAGAATAGCGGCACGATCCAGTTGAGCAGGGCATATGGCGCATATTCGTAAGCGCTGACACCCAGGACGCCGAGAATATAAAAAGCGTGCACACTCCAGGGAATCAACGGACAGCCGATCGTGCCGACGTCTTCACAGGTGCGCGACAATACCCGCAGATGGATATTGCGATCTTTGAACGCCTGGGCAAAAGCGCGAGCCGGGATGATGATGGCGACCATCTGGCTGCCTGTGCCAAACAGGATGATATAACTTGACACGATGACCGACAGAATCAGCCGGCCTGTTGTTTGCGCCCAGCGCAGGGTCGCGTCGATCAGGGCTTCCAGCGTGCGCATCTTTTCCAGTACACCGCCGAAAGCGACGCCGGAAATGAGCAGAACCAGTGTTCCCATGATACTGCTGATTCCGCCGCGTGACAGCAGTGCATCGATTTGTTTCACGCCGCTTTTTGACGCATAGCCGCCCATCAGCGACTGGGCGATGGGTTTGACGCCGGCGCCCTGAAGCAGGACTGCGGTCAGGATTCCCACGCCCACGCACAGGATCAGCAGCGGGACCGCCGGCATCCGGCGATAAGCAAACACCATCAGGACGAGCGGCGGGATTAGTGTCAGCAGCGATAAGTTGAACTGTCCTTCGAGAGTTTTGAGGATGAGCGGGATGTTGCCGGCTGCGGCGCTTTCCACGCCGTGCTGCATGCCAAGGAACAGATAAATCAGCGCGGAAACCACTGCGGCAGGGATCGTGGTCCACATCATCGAGGTGATATGGGAGAATAAATCCACTTCGCAAATTGATGCGGCAATGTTGGTGGAATCAGAAACTGGAGACATCTTGTCGCCGAAGTAGGCGCCGGAGACGATTGCTCCAACTACCATCGGCAGCGGAAAACCTAGCGCCTGGCCCACACCCAGTAAAGCGACGCCGACGGTTCCCATTGTGCCAAAAGAGGTCCCGGTTGCTGTGGACGCAACCACGCAAATCAGAAAAGTCGTCATCAGAAAGCTGGTCGGCGAGATCAGCTTTAGCCCCC